>JBBAGC010000006.1:0-21975 GCA_041655115.1 Spirochaetota bacterium
TCCAGACCGCTGTTTTTATATGGTATGAGACCTCTGGAAAGACGGCGTACTTCATCTATGGCTAATTTAATTGATATTTCTATTTCCTTTACGCCTTCAGCTAATTCCGGGGATATATGTTTAAGCTTGTCATATATAAGCCTTGATTTTATGGAAACAGCAAGGAGATCATGCCCCAGGTCATCATGCAGGCTTATGCCAATTTTTTTTCTTTCAGTGTGTATGACTTCAAGGATTCTGGCTTCAAGCTGGACTCTTTCTGTTATATCATTTGAATTAAATATTATGCCACTTATACTTTTTAAATTCTGGATTACCGGATAAAAGGAAACTTCAAGGAGTCGCAGGTTATTCTTTTTTTTGATCCATATTTCTGTTTTTGACTCTATTCCTTTTTTACTTTTTTCAAATGCTGCAATGAAGTTTTCCTTTCCTGAGCTTATGGAGTCAAGGTATAGTTTGGGCAGGTCTGTTTGCTTTAGTTTTTTTATACTTATGTTGTTGTGAAATTTTGCAAAAGATTCATTGTGCATAAGAATAAATCCCTGTGAATCAGTATAGGCTGTCATTCCAGGGGTTTTGGAAACAATCCTTTCATTAATATCTGCTGTGTTTATAGAAGTTTTTTTTGCAGATTTATTAAAGCCTTGAAGTTTAAAATTCAGGTTTGTTAAAAAATCCAGTTTATTCAATGAATTAAAAATTTTATTTTTAATGCTGTTTTTAGCCATTCTCTGTTCTTTAAATTTCCCTGTCAATTGCTGAGCCGGACATTGCATTAACAGGACAGGCTGTTTTGCATAAACCGCATGCTACACATTTTTCAGGATCAAAAATGACTTCCATTGTTTCTCTGTTAATGTAAAGTGCGTCAACCCTGCAAACCCCTGTGCATGCTCCGCAGTGAACACAAAGATCTTCATCCCTTTTAATCATTTTTGCAAGAATTTGAACCTCAACCCCTTCCTTGCCAAAATACTCCAGGGTTGTATTGATTTGTTTTTGTGTGCCTTTAAGCTCCAGGATGAGCCGCCCTTCCTGTTTGGGGAAAATCTTTGCTTCAATAACATTGAATATTATATCAAAATCCCTTGCTATTTTATAAATTATAGGCTTGTACATAATATCTTTTCTGAATATGAGTAAAACATTTGTAGAAATCATTTTAACTCCTTTTCTGTGAATTAATTATCATCATAGTATAGGCAGATTAATATTTGTTACACTACCCTGTTATGCTGCTCAGGAGGGGCAAGTTCAATATCCCCTAATGCTGCAATCCTGTCCTTGAACACTATGAGACAGCCTTTAACAAAAGGCACGGATAATGCAAATTCCAGAGCTTTTTCCATGTCTGCCCGGGTTTTTACCCTGTTGCATGTTTCTGTTGCAACAGCATCAGCATAGGCACCGTTTAGTGCTACTACAGTAACAGAATCTGCTTTGCCAAAGCTTAAAGAATGCCCTGTTTTTGACGATGATGTGCATACTGCACATGGTGTTTTCGCATTATCAATTTTAAGTGCAAGTTTGTCTTTAAAGTATATATTGTCACTATAAATACCAAGATAAACCGGATAATTAATACTCATCCATATATCTCCACCGTTTTCCACAACTATTTCTTCTGTATAGGGAAGGAGTCTTTTCCCCACATATTCAGAAATAGCACCAGCAACTGCAGCCATTGGCCCTGTTCCTGCTGCATCAGATGCCCTGTACATTTCAGAAATAATATCTGAAACAGCAGGCTCTGTAAGGGGCTCCAGAGATGTAAGGAAATCAGGGTTTTCCTTTATATGCTGCTCTATTTCATTTCTTGCTTCGTTAAGCAAAATATATGCTTTTTCAGAAATGTCATGGGAAGCCTTTATGTATAAATCGCTTGTATGGAGTTTGATGTTAAAGACTTTCCATCTGTTATTGCTGCTGTAAAATCTGTAAAAACGCTTATTGTGAAGCATCTGTCATTTCTTTATATAGGGAACTGTGGGAATCGGTATTTGCGGTATTCCCAGTGTAAAACCCTTTTCTATCCAGCTTTTCAGCTCAAGGGCAATTTTTCTTGCCACAGGATAACTTGAAAGTGGAGCTGCAGGAACAGATCTGCCCTGCACAATAACTGTGCCGGATTTAAGCTCTGCATAAGTAACATGCTGAACAATGTTGTCCTTTCCGTCAGGATAGTCTGCTCCGTAATCTACTACTGGCGCCTTTATATCTTTGTCAGACATGCCTGTGAAATAGGCCAGATCCTCATTGAGAATGGGTATTGGTATGCCCAGGCCAACCATAAGGGATGTGCCATAACCAGCTATGGATGCCCCCCTTATGTAATTTGTATTCATCTGCTTCATGTCTCCGCACACAGCGATTGTTCCTGCTCCTCCATTTACAATGCCATTATCCTCCCGTTCTGAATCAGGGGCGTGCTGTGTCCCGTGCCAGGTTACTGCGCCCATTGTTCCCCCAAGAAAAATTTTTGTGCCTGTTCCAATTGTCCAGTAAAAGGGATCATTTAAAAGAGGACTTAGCTGACCAGCACTTGAGTAAAACATATTGCCCATATCAGGTTTAAGTATTCCCATATATGTGTACTTGACTTTTTTTGTAAGATTTATGCCACAGTTGTAATTCTGGTATGCATTACGGGGATTATAAAGCAAAGCATTTCGCAGATCCTTAATTGTTATTGTTTTTTCAATTTCTTTAAGGGGATAGCAGTCAGTGCCATATCCTGTTGCTTTAAGTTTAATTTTTTTTCCTGCAATTAAATCCTCTATAACATGTCCGCCACCATAGGCAAATGTACCTGGATGAACCATGTTGAGTGGATCATTTTCGCGCACTTGTGTGGCGCCAATGTAGCAGTCCACTGCTGCAATTCCTCCATAAGCTTCAACATCATTAAGCCATACCTTTGATGTGCGTATTTTGGGTTTAGTGTGACCAATATTGAGAAATGCACCTGATGAGCACATTATTCCAAAAGTTCCTGTTGTAACAACGTCAACTTTTTCAAAAGCCTTTTTTACGCCGTTTTCTTTTACAATTTCAGGCATTTCCTCTGCTGTAACAATAACAGCCTTGCCCTGTTTTATTTTTTCATTAATTTCTTCATAGCTTCTTTTAATTTTTATGGATTCCATTTTAAACTCCTGGAAAATTTCTGCTGCATAATTCAATAATATTACTTTAAAAGTATTGTGTCTTGAGCATTATTATGTTCAACTGTTTTTTTTACTTTTTTAATAATTCCTTACAGGAATTTAAGTTCATTCCGGGTCTTTGGAAAAATTAATATTTTTTTCCATACAGATCTGGTGAAGCAAACCCCCGGCGGAATGAAATTTTTTTTCTAAGAACTCTTTTCCCGCCGCCCCCTTATAGAGGGCTAATTAACTTATTTTATACTTTATAATGTACCTTTTCTATTTTAGTGCCTAATAAAGTATAAATGTGAACGTGAATTTATCAAGTCCCACTCTGGGGGATTTAGGGGGTTCTCTTTTAAGAGAAAGGGAATGAAGTTTATTATGTTTCCTAATAATTCCTTACAGGAATTTATTATTGGCTGGTTTTTATTATTATATGGAAAAAACTGGCCAGATAGTATATTATTGATGACACAATCGATTATTTATAGAAAAATAACTTAAAATTGATCTTTAAGCTGAGTGGAAATTTGTTCAGGGGAAATATTTATGAAACGTTTTATTTGTTTAATTGCTGCTATGTTCCTGTTTCAGGGTATGGTTTTTTCCGATTATTCAGGCGATACTGAATCACTCATTCCTGAAGATGCGGGAATTTTTATTAAAACCAGAGAAATAAGTCATCTTCTTAAAACAGCGAATTATATACTATCAACACTGGATAATGAAAATAAAAAATCTTTTAATAAAAATCGCAATCAATTCAGGAGCAAAACCGGTATTGATTATCTGAAAAATGAATCTTTAAAAAAGACAGGAATAGATACAGCCAGGCCAATAAGTTTTGTAAGCTTTGACAAAGATAATAATCAGGATGTTATGGCCTTTCTTGTGCCAATAATAAATGAAAAGGATTTTCCTCTTAAATTTATTGAGATAATAAAAAAAATACGTCCTGATGAAGAACTGGATGTTTATCCGGTTATCACAGATTATAATGGATCAGCCTTGTATCAAATACAGAAGGATATTTTTACTGCAACAGTTTCCGGGTATTTTATAATAGCATCAACTGGTGATCTTGTTAAGAAAATATTAGACAGGCAAAATGACAGAAAGGGCTCATTGATTCTTAATAAGGACTATTCTGACTATCTTTCTAAAAGAAACAAGGTGTTTGATATTAATGTCTTTCTTTCAGGAGAGTTTATCAAAAGAGCTATTGATTCCATACCCAGGAAAGACAGAATCGTTTTTTTGGATACAGTTGAAAAGGAAAGGGAGTACCTTTATGCACATAAGGTTAAAATGGATGCCTCTCTAAATGTTTCAAATGATAAGACAAAAAACGATTTTGACACAAAAATATACGATGCTGTTGAATATTTATCCGGAGGCATTGGCTTTAGCGGGAACAAGCTTCAGATAAGTGGATCTGTTAAATTGGACAGTAACTCCTATTATTCAAAAGCACTTTCAGGGCTTTTTAAAACAGGTCTTGCAGGCAGAATGCTCAATATTCCAGAGGCAGATTTATCCCTGTTCTTATCCTATAATTTGCAAAGCCTTAAAGATCTTTGCAGCAAAAATGAGCCATGGCGCAAGGCTTATGATGATATGAAGCAGGGATTTAAGTCTGAAACAGGAGTGGATTTTGAAGAGGAGTTTCTTCCTGCATATAGTGGAGCTTCAACTGTGGTTTATGTTCAACCTGAGGATACAACAGAGGAAGGAAGTTTGGCTCTGTTTCTTTCAATGAATAATGAATTATCAACAAAAAATATATGGAGTAAAGCCAGGAAGCATCTTTCTGCAAAATATTCAGGTGCTGATAAATTTGGAGAAGCTAAATATAAGGGTGGATCAGGTGGATTCTGGTTTAAAGATGAGTCAGGTTCAGCTATTCATGTTGTTTATAATGCAAAAGGGATTTACCTGGGGACATCCCAGGAGTTTGTTATTAAGGCCATGGAAGGCTCTACTTTTAATAATACAAAAAATCCCGGAAGGTTGGGGCGCTTTATCAATGCTGATACATATTTGATTTTTCATTTAAAAAACAGTGATTTGTTAAGGTCTTTTGCAGCAGATAGGGGCATGGATGATAATTTATATACAGGCCCTTTATCAGGATTAGGTGAGATTTTTATCTACTGTGAAAAAAAGGGAAGCTATTATTCCATAGATTTTGATGTAGAGTTTAAATAATGTTATCTGGTTTTTTTAAATTTATGGATTTATTTTATGTCATTTTGGCAATTTTTTTGTGTTATTGCCAAAATGATATTTCAGTTATTTAATTTTAATAAATTCTAATTCACAAACTGTTGCTTTTCCTTCTGTATTCATTAAGTATGTGCCCTGTTGAGAAAAGCGATCATCCTGAATAGGAGGTATTCTCCCTGATACGATCTGCCCGTCTATGCTTAAAGATGCAAAGTTTTGATTTTCTGAAAAGATTTCATATTCATGCCAGTTTGTAGTGTTAAAGGGTATTATTCTCCCATTCAAATTTATGGAATCATTTCCCAGGCTTAATATATAGGTGCTGTTTTTTCCCGGAGAAAAAGCTGTAATTACAACAGGCGAGCCTGAAACAAAGCGTGCTTTTATTTTTAACCTGAACTCACGGGGTCTTGTGAATCTGTTGAATAAACCTGCTTTTGAACCTTCTGTTGCATTGAGTACAAGAATTTTTTTATCCCCATCTTTCCTGAAGCTGATAAAGCTTTTTTCCCCTTCTGTATGCATCCAGTTTTCAGGCGTATTTGAGTCTGACCAGGAATCAAAATTATCCTCCATAGCCCAGGTTTCTTCCTTTGATTCTTTATTGAGTAAATCAGGGTCAAGGGGTTTTAGAAATTTTCCAAATATCCATCCCTTAACTCCTCTTAAAGTTGCCACTCTGTACCAGTAATCCCTGGTGTCACCTACCTGCATGGTGTCCATGGATTTTTCAAGCTGAATAAGAACTTCGTTTTTTATGGTTTTACCTGCAAGGTTTCCAGTGAGCCCTGGTGAGTCGCGCAAATTTACACTGTCACCATCTGACATGTAGATTCTGGAGGCTTCCTGGCTTGTGGGGTATCTGGCTGCAAAGCTTATTATCATTTCTCCTGTTTTGCTGTCTGTAATTGCCTGTACTGTTTCACCCTGGTGCATTGACTCAAAAATCATGGAGACAATTTTTGGAATATAGCTTGAATCAGGGTAGTGCGAATAGAATTTGCCTGCACTGTGGAAAAGTTTTTCAGGTTCGCTTTTTATTCCGCTTTTAAATTCCATAAAATCCAGGTCTTCAATAAAATGGCTCCCCCTGTAGTTTGACAGAAATTCATTGTAGAATTTGCCTCCCTGTATTATTCGGCTAAGCTTTGTGGCTTCAGCTAACTGGAGGTCACCGTTGATTTTTTTATTTATAGCTGTGAGTTTCTCTTCAATTTTTTTCCGTGCCTTGGTATAATCTGCTGTGTTTCGTTTTTCAATTATTGCTGTTTTAAGATATTTGCTGTATTTGTTCTCAAGCTCTTCTGCAAGGTCATTTATAGCTCTGCATCTGTAATAGAAAATTTTTTCTCCATCCTCATAGGAAGAGGATTCTTTTATATTGTTTAAAGCAGTTATTGCTGAAACGTAATTGCCCTTCTCATATTTTTTGATTGAGCTTTCCAGATCATCATCTTTTATTGAAAGAAATATAATGAGAAAAATAACTCCTGCAAGTATTAAGGCAATGGTGATAAGAGCAGATTTTTTTAAAATCAACAGAGAACCTCCATGTTTTTATAAAGAATCATTTATTATAATTTCAACAAGTTTGTGTGCTGATTCAATGAAAAGGCCGGTATTTTTAGCTGCCTTTTCATTGTAAAATGGTGCATTGAACTGGCTGTATTTATTTTCCAGCAAACATCCCTTGCTGTATATTACAAATGGCACAGGATCTGCTGTGTGAGTTTTTACACTTATTGGAGTATGGTGATCCGGCATAAGCAGTATGGAAAAATTATTATACTTTTCCATTGCTTCTAAAACAGGACCTACAATTTTCTTGTCAAAGTCTTCAACGGATTTAAGTTTTTTTTCAATGCTTCCTTCATGTCCTGATTCATCAGGTGCTTCAACATGGAGAAAAACATGGTTGCATTTTTTAATTGATGATATAAGGGCAGATGCCTTTCCTTCATAGTTTGTGTCAATATATCCTGTGGCACCATCAACTAAAATCGGCTCCAGCCCTGCTGCCCTGCCAATGCCATGAATAAGGTCAACAGCTGAAATTGTATATCCATGCAGGCCAAACCTTTCTTTTAAGGTTTTAATAGCAGGCTTTTTCCCGCCTCCCCAAAGCCATATTGATTCAGGGGTTCCCTGTAGATTTGACATGGCCTTATTAATTTCAGATGATGATGCAATAACCTCCCTGGCTTTGCTCATTAAATCCTTTAGTTTATCCGAGCCTTCCCCTGAAGGTAAATAACCCTGTGTATCCTTTCCCTGTATGTCGTGGGGAGGTGTAGTTTCAGGTATGGATTTATATGGGTAATTACGCCATACCATAAGGTTTCTGTAGGAAACTCCTGAATAAAATTCAATGTCCTTGTCCAAAATATTTTTACTTATCTGATCTATAACAATTCTGGAAAGAGAGCTGTCAATGTGTGATGCAGTAAAGTCCCGCATCTTATTATCAGCTGCATTTATTATATTGCATCTGAAAGCTGCATCATCCGGTCCAAGATCAATTCCCATGCTTATGGCTTCAAGTGGAGCTCTGCCAGTATAGCTTTCAACCGGATTGTATCCAAAAATTGAAAGGTTTGCAGTGTCACTTCCTGGTGCCATTCCCTGGGGTACTGTTTTTGTAAGGCCAGTAATCCCCTTTGATGCAAGAAAATTCATGTTGGGAATGTGGGCATATTCCAGGATGGTTTTATTTCCCAGTTCTGGAATGGGAATATCAGCCATTCCATCTCCAAGCAATACAATATATTTTTTTTCATTATTATTCATTAAAGCCACCAGTTGATGAAATTTTATTTATGCAGTCACTAAAAGATTATAAAAATTTTAATACAAAGAGAGGAATATCTCAGGAAAACAAATATTATTTTTTTAATCATCTGTCAATAAATATTAGAATCAGTTTCAATAGTCTTTTCAACGCCATTCCTGCGCATGCAGGAATCTGATAAGCTTTATTTTTTCAGGAGATTCCGGCTCTGCCTTATCACTTCGGTCGGAATGACAAACTATTCTCCTAAAATCCTATCATTATTTTTTTTAATAGAAATTTTTCATAATCAGGTCAGGAAAAAGCTTTTTTTTGCAAAAAAACGAAAAAATTTGAAAAAATTTAAAAAAATAGCAAAAAAAGAACATATAGATAAAACAGGGCGTAAAATAAATGTATTTTGATTTAATCTGGTTTAATCAGAATTAAAAGGCTCTAATCAGGTTTAATTCCCAAGCCAAAGGGAGCGAAAATTCGAGCAGGGACAGGAGTCCCTATGTATTCACTGTTCTTTGAAAACTGTATAAAGGTTTAAAAGCTGTCTGCCCCGCTTTTTTGATTGAACCCTCATGACAATGCATGGGTTAAATTTCCTATTGATCCCGGTTGTTGCAATACAGCCGTTTACTGGTATTAAGCAACTGGTTCTTACTGCCTTAGAACCGGTGCGGCAAGGAAGCCAGCAATAAACAGAAACAAAGGAGTGTAAAATGATTATCAATCACAATATGAGTGCGATAAACGCAAACAGAACATTAAAGTTTACCCATTGGGGAGTTGCCAGTCAAATGGAAAAGCTCTCCTCAGGGGAAAGGATCAACAAGGCTGGTGATGATGCTTCCGGTCTTGCGGTTTCTGAAAAGATGAGAACCCAGATTCAGGGTCTTAGACAGGCTGAAAGGAATACAGAGGATGGAATGTCTTTTGTCCAGACAGCTGAAGGTTACCTTAACCAGACTTCTGATATTATTCAGAGGATCAGGGTTTTGGCAATACAATCAGCCAATGGTATTTATTCAGCCAGCGACCGCCAGCTTATTCAGGTTGAAGTATCAGCACTTGTTGATGAGGTGGATAGAGTTGCATCCCAGGCGGAATTTAACAGGTTTAAAGTCCTTATGGGAGAATTCTCCAAGATTAACCCCAGAGCAAGTATGTGGTTTCATATGGGACCTAATCAGAATCAGAGGGAAAGGGTGTATATTGGTACAATGACTGCTGCTTCTTTTAATTTTAAAGATGGCACAGGCAGAGTAGTACTGTCGCTCGAAAGCTCTGAAGGTTCCAATGCTGCCATAGGCGTACTTGATGAGTCATTGCAGAGATTGTCAAAGCAGAGGGCTGATTTAGGAGCCTATTACAACAGGCTCGACTATGCAGCAAGAGGTTTAATGACTGCTTATGAGAACACTCAGGCAGCTGAGTCCAGAATAAGGGACGCTGACATGGCTGAGGAAATGGTTGAGTTTACCAAAAACCAGGTTCTTGTTCAGTCAGGCACATCAATGCTTGCGCAGGCCAATGTCCAGAGCCAGTCAATACTAAGGCTGCTGGGTTCATTCTAAAACCTTTTTATACAGTGAAAAGATCAGTTGAATATTGTAGTATTTAACATGGTTCTTTGAAATTAATCGATTCTCAGACTCTCTCTAAGGCTGAGATTTTTGTAATCCTGTAAAAGTCCGGTTTTTCCGGCAGCCGGTAATGTCGGGAGGGCATTACCGGCTGTCGGAGATATTTCGGACAGCACTTGTTGCCAGGATTATGGGCAGTCCGGCAATTTGGAAGGAGACAACCTTTGAACCTCAGGGTTCCGGCTTGCAGCATGATGTTGCAGCTGAAAAACCTGAACTGTAAAAAAATAACAGGCAGTTCTGTAGACATAACCAAGGGAGGGTCAAAATGAGAATCAATCATAACATGAGTGCCATATTCGCTAACAGGCAGATGCAAAATGTTTCTGCAAGGCTTGATAAGTCTATTGAAAAACTCGCGTCAGGCGAGATGATCAACAGGGCTGGAGATGATGCATCAGGGCTGGCTGTTTCAGAAAAGATGAGAACCCAGATAAACGGGCTTCTTGTTGCTGAAAGAAATGCACAGAATGGTTTGTCATTTATCCAGGTAGCTGAAGGATCTTTTCAACAGCTTAACGACATTATGCAGCGCATAAGGGCTCTTGCTGTTCAGTCTGCTAATGGTATTTATTCCAATAGTGACAGAACACAGATACAGGTAGAGGTTTCACAGCTGGTAGACGAGGTGGACCGTATATCTACATCTGCTGAATTCAACAGGTTAAAAATGCTGACAGGAGCTTATGCAAAGGAAAGCAAAAGTGCCAGTATGTTTTTTCATGTTGGAGCAAACAGCGGTCAAAGAATCAGAGTCTATATTTCTACGATGAATGCACAGGCCTTAAATCTTATTGAAGATGGAAGAAAGCGTTCAATTTCAACTGTTGGGCAGGCAAACTCCATGATAGGTTATGTTGACAGCGCTCTTGAAAAGCTGAATCGACAAAGGGCAGACCTGGGAGCTTATTATAACAGATTAGAAAATACGATTGGGGCCTTGAATTTGTCAGCGGAAAATATGTTAGCAGCAGATTCGCGACTGCGAGACGTGGATATGGCAGCAGAAATGGTTAATTTCACAACGGACCAGATTCTTGTTCAGAGTGGTACTGCGATGCTTGTTCAGGCTAATTTTAAACCTAAATTAGTTATGAAACTTCTGGAATAGGAATCTGATTTGCAGCAAAGACCAGTCCGGCAGTGCGGCTGGTCTCCCTCTCCGGTTGGGAGGCTGGGGAGGGAGCTTTTTTAAAACAGTTTTTTAAGATCATGCAAGGAGGTAGATCATGGATGTAGTGAACGTTGTAGATACTTTTAACAGAACAATGAATATGCACGGAAAGAGCGTGCTGGACAGGAGTGAGCGCGAAAACAGTGAAACAGATCATAGCGTTCAGAACCAGTCTGTAAACATGGATGTTGAAGGAGTGGTGAAAAATCTTAATAGTATTGCTAAAAATTTTAATGAGAAAGTCCAGTTTTCATTTCATGATAAAACCAACAGGGTTATAATAAAGGTGATAAATTCTGATACTAATGAAGTGATTCGTGAAATACCTGCAAAGTACTCAATGAAGCTTTTGGAGCATTTTCAGGAATATCTTGGGCTTTTTGTTGATGAATCAAGATAGTTTGATTTTTTAACTGCTTTTTCTACTGCAATTAAACACCTTGAAATACAGGCAGGGATATTTCTATGTACTTTTCTGCTTATAAATCCACTTTTGGCTTGCCTGAATGATAAAAATCTTATTTTATGTCACATAATTCTTAAGCTTTTTTTCGTTTATGCCGATAATTTATTCGTAGAATAAGGTGTGCCTGAATTTTTGATTTTTTCCTTTACATCAATTATTATTTATTCAGGCATGTATGTTTGACTGTAACATATTAGTCGGCTTTCTGGTCTTATTCTATTAAGACTCATATATGGAGGATCAAAATGCCTGTTACAATGGGTGGAATGGCTTCCGGAATAGATACTGATTCTATTATAAACAAACTTGTTGAGTTTGAATCGCAGCCTATAAGACAACTTGAAAAAAGTAAGAGCCTTAATAGTCATAAAAAAGAGGTGCTTACTCTTCTCAGCTCACAACTGAAAGACCTTGATTCAAAGGCCAAGGATCTTTATGGCTTCAGGGCTTCCTATGAGGAAAAAAAATCGATCTCATCTGACCCTTCGGTTCTTGATGTTACTGCAACCAAATATGCTGATGTAGGTGCTTCTTTTGTAGAGGTGCTTGAAGTGGCATCTAACCATAAAATTACAACTGACAGTATTGATGGTGATATAAAGCTCCCTTCCGGGAGAGTGATTATAGAAGTTAATGAAGAATCAAAACCTCTGCGTTTCAGAGGAGGGAAGCTTAAAGCTTTTGCTGATGCTATTGGTGAAGAGGCTTCATCCCTTGTTTCTGTGAGTTATGTTAAAACATCTGGAAATAATCATATAATTTCACTCACATCTAAAACAGCAGGGGAAAAAGGTACAATTAAAATTTCAGGTGCAGAGGAACTTTTAAAAGCAGCAGGTCTTATTACAGGGAAAAAAAATGATAAAAGCAATGATGCTCCTCTGGTGTTTGACAGAAGGTTTGTTTCATCCTATCAGGGTGATGTAAAAGTTGAAAATCCTGATGGCTCTGCAGAAGTTTCAAGTGATGGTAAATCCCTTACTATAGAAGGACTTTTGTGGCAGGAGTATGAGCTTCCCTTATCTGTTGATATTTCCAAAAATACAGTTTTAAATTTTAATTTTGAATATAGTGAAGAAGAGGCAGAGGAGCCTGTACCATACAAGATAGAAATAGGTCCTAAAGAAGAAATTATTATCAAGGGCATAAAGCTGCATAGCTATAATATTTCCAGGATAAGACCCCTTGATGAAAAGGAAACCCGCAAGTTTGACAGCTTAACAGGAATTGGTGTTGTGTCCTTTGAAGAAGGCAACAGGATTGAAAAAATATACTCTCTGGATTCTGATGCTGCTAAAGCCCAGGAAATTCCTCTTGGAAAAGATTTTGAAGGGAAAAAAATTTCACATGTTATTTTTTATTCAAACAAGGGCAGGACTGTTTTTAAAGAACCTGTATTTTCAACTCCAATAGAAAGTGAAGGGGAATTTGAATTAAAAAATGTTTTAGATGAAGCAAAAAATGCAATTGTAAAAGTTGATGGTATTGAAATTGAAAGAGATAGAAACAGGGATCTTGATGATATTGTAAAAGGACTGGTAATTGATCTTAAAAGAAAATCGGAGCATCCTGTTGAAATCAAAACCGACCATGATATAGAAAAGCCTATTGAAAGAATAAAAAATTTTGTAAAAGCGTATAATGAATATCTTGATTTTCATAAAAAAATAACAAAGGCTGTAAAAATTGATAAACCGGGAGAATCAGGAAGGCTTGATGAAAGCGGTATTTTCGTTGGTGACACAACTATTCTTCGTCTTGAAAGCGCCTTGAAAGGGGTTGTTTCAGGGGCTTATCAGAGCAGGGCTGAAAACCCTGTAAAAATGTTTTCCCAGATGGGAGTTTCTACAGGCAGAATTAATTCAAGCTGGGAAAGCATACAGGATGGGAAGCTTGTAATTGACGAAGCTGAGCTTAGAAATGCAATAGTAAATAACCCGGAAGGAGTGCACATGTTTTTTGGCTCAGATTATGAAGGTGACAACAGGGTGAACAGTGGAATGGCTTTTACCTTTACTCGAACCCTTGATCCCTATATATCCTTTGGAAAAAATATTATAGAGACTAAAATTGAGCTTGAAGATAATTCTATTAAAATGGCAAATGAAAGGATTCAAAGACAGGAAGTTCATCTTAAGCAGTTTGAAGAAAAGCTGCGAAAGAAGTTTGCAACTATGGAAAAATCTATTTCAAGTTCAAAAAGCCAGCAGGAATGGATGAATCAGCAGATGGGCAACCAGAAAAAGGATTAATAAATATTTTATGGAGGGCTGAATGGAAATTCAGATCAATAATTACCCTGTTGAAATAGAGCTTGAAGATGAAAAAACCATAAAAGATGTTGTTGACTCAATATCTCAATGGGCAAATTCAAGAGCACTTATATTTATTGGAATTGATATTGATGGCAATTACTTTGGGCTTGAAGAAATTCCAGATCTTTCTATTGAAGGGGTATCTGTTTTGAATTGCCTGGTTCAGTCAAGGGCAGATGTTGTTTATGAAACTCTTAATGAGGCAATTATTTACTGTGACAAAGTAATTGATTATATGGTTGAAATCAGGCAGCAGGGAGCTGATGCTGATGAGCTTGAGGATCTTGTTTCTGGAATGGAGTGGCTACAGGAGGTTTTTTCTACAGTAAGTCATCTTTTGAATATGGATATGAGTGAAATTAATTTCAGGGATAAAAATGTAAACTACTATGTTGATCTTCTTGTAGAAATGAAGCGCACCATAAATACATTCCTTGCAGAAAATCAGGAGAATGAAATTCCTCACCTTGATGATACCCTGTTTCATAATTTAAAAGAAATTTATGCAATATTTATGGTGAGTGAGGAGATGAAGCGTCTTATTACAGAGAGCATAGATTCTCCTGATACACTTATTGTTTCCCTTAAAGATATTCGCACAGTGCTTCCTGAACAGATAAAAAATCTTGAGGAAACAGCTGTTGCCTATCAGACTGGTAAGGATGATGAGGCAGCAGAAAAGCTTTTTCAGTTTATTGACTTTATGTTTAGTTTTACCAGAACCTGTTATCAGATTGCTCCTGTATTTAATATTGATTTAAGAGAAATAGTGATAGATGATGTTTCACTTGATGATAAAAACAGGGAGCTTCAAAGCCTTCTTCATGATACCCTTGAAGTTATGGAAAACAATGATATGATAAGCCTTGCGGATATTCTTGAATATGAAATTATGGAATCAATAAACAATATAGATAAATATATTGAAATTCTTCTTGAAAACATAATTGACTAAACAAACTGTATAACTCCTCTTTAACATGAACTGTTTGAATCCTGGTTCCGGAAGATTTTATGGGGCTGTTTAAAAGGTTGGGTTTATCTGTGTTTGTCATTCCGGTTTTGCTGCTTCAATCTTTTTCAAATACCGGAATCTCCTGATTGAATCAGTTGTATGATAAAAAATTGATTTTTGGTTAGCCCCTATAATTGTCTAAAAACTTAATATTATAAGTGGAGTCATCACCGTGTCTCATGAAAAACAGAAAAAACTTTGGGGTGGCAGATTTTCTGATAAAGCCTCGGATGTAACAGAGAGAATTTCAAAATCAGTTCATTTTGATTCCCGCCTTTATAAACAGGATATAAGGGGCTCCATTGCCCATGCTTCCATGCTTAACAGAATAGGCATTTTAAGTGACAGGGAACTTGAGGATATAACAAATGGTCTTAAAATCATTGAAAAAGAGATAGAAGATGGTACATTCCCGTTTCTTGATTCCAGGGAAGATATTCACATGAATATAGAGGCTGTGCTTACAGAAAGAATTGGTGAGGCTGGAAAAAAGCTCCATACAGGGCGCTCCAGAAATGACCAGGTTGCTCTTGATGTAAGAATGTATATTGTTGATGAATCCCGTAATATAAGGGAGCTTTTAAATAGGCTGCTGAGTACAATTGTTGATCTTGCTGAAAAAAACATAACTATACTTATGCCAGGATACACGCATTTACAGGTGGCTCAGCCTGTGCGTTTTAGCCATCATATTTTATCCTATGCCTGGATGCTTGTTCGTGACAGGGACAGGCTTGATAGTGCAGTAAAGAGCGCTAACAGGCTCCCTCTGGGATGCGGGGCAATGGCTGGTGTAAACTATCCCAATGACAGGGATTTTCTCATGAAAGAGCTGGGCTTTGATGAAATAATATATAATTCCATGGATGCTGTTAGTGACAGGGATTTTGTTCTTGATTTCCTTTACTTTTCATCTGTTTTAGGCATGCATCTTTCCAGACTTAGTGAAGAGATAATTTTATGGTCTACCTCTGAATTTGGTTTTATTAAGCTCCACGACTCTGTTACAACTGGTTCATCCATTATGCCACAAAAAAGAAATCCCGATGTGGCTGAACTTATTCGTGGTAAAACAGGTCGGGTTTACGGGAATCTTTTTTCTTTATTTACTATTCTTAAAGGCCTTCCCATGACCTATAACAGGGACATGCAGGAGGACAAGGAACCGCTTTTTGATTCTATTGACACAGTGGTTCTTGCTCTTGAAGGAATGAATGAAATGCTTTCAACAGTCACAATAAACAGGGAAAGAATGAGGGAGGCTGTTTACAGCAACTATTCCACTGCAACTGATTTGGCAGACTATCTTGTAAAAAAAGGTCTGCCCTTTAGGGAGTCCCATGAAATATCCGGGAACATTGTAAGATACTGTGAAAAGGAAATGAGCGATTTTTTTTCTTTAAGCCTTGAAACATTGCGAACATTCTCTCATGTTTTTGAAGAGGATATTCTTGAGGTTCTTGATCCTGTTAAATCAACTGAAAGAAAGCTTTCCAAAGGGAGCACTTCATCTGCTGAAATTGAAAAACAGATTTTATTGTTAAAAGAAAAGATATAACAGGCTGCATTTGTGAAAGGTCTTGTTAGAGCAATCAAACGTTTATTATACTTTTTTATTTTTGTAATTATACTTATAATTACACCTGATATTTATATTACAGTTTATTCATCAGTATATATTTTTAATGATATAAATAAAGTTCCCTTCAATAAGTGCGGTTTGCTTCCTGGAACAAGCAAGTACAGGCCAGAGGGCGGAGTAAATCCCTATTTTACGCAAAGGCTTGATGCTGCTGCCCAGCTTTATAAATCAGGGAAAATCCAGTATATTATAGCAAGCGGTGATAACAGGGAAGTTTACTATAATGAGCCAAAGGTCATGATTGCCAGCCTTGTGGAAAGAGGGGTTCCTGAGGATAAAATTATTCCTGATTATGCAGGTTTCAGAACCCTGGATTCAGTTGTAAGAGCCAAAGATGTTTTTGAGCAAAATTCAATTACTCTTATTTCACAGAAGTTCCATAATGAACGAGGGGTTTACATAGGTCGCAAACATGGCATGGATGTTGTGGGCTTTAATGCTGCAAACAGCTATGAGCCTGGAAGCATCAAGATTCGCATAAGGGAAGTTTTTGCCAGAATAAAGGCTCTTATAGATATTCATATAATAAAGGAAACTCCAAAATTTCTTGGGGATAAAATAAATATAAAATAATTTCAATCTGCTTTTTGGCAGGTGTATTATTTGAAGGTGGATTATGTTTAATGATCAGGAAAAATCTACTTTTTTAGGAAGATTAATTTTTAAGTATAAAACTGAATACTACTATAAAAAATTCCGTAAAAAATTTGCGTCTATAAAAGCACACCCTGTTGTATGGGGGATATGGAATGTTGTAGTGTATGGGCCTAATATTCATCTTGGCAAAAATGTTACTATTGTTGGGGCAGATGGCTCCAGGACAAATTTAACTACAATATCATTTAATGGACACCAGGGTAATATAATTATTGGAGACAATGTTCTTATCATGAATGGGGTGCGTATAAGCAGCGCATCCAGAGTGGAGATTGGTGATGACTGCATGCTTGCAAATTTTTGCTATTTAACAGATGCTGACTGGCATGATATTTATGATCGTACGGATTCCCCAGGAGCTACTGCGCCTATTATTCTTGAAAAAGGCGTATGGATTGGTGATTCAGCTATAATATGTAAAGGCGTAAGGATTGGAGAAAATTCAATAGTGGGTGCAGGTTCTGTTGTAAGAAAGGATGTGCCTCCTAATTCGGTTGTTATAGGCAATCCTGCGCAGGTTGTTAAGGAGCTTGATCCTTCCAGAGTTATTACAATGGGTAAAATATATGAAAATAACGGGTTTGGGAATAAATCTTGAAAATTTGTCTTTTGTGTTACAGGGGTAATCCCTATTCAGGTGGTCAGGGAATTTATCTTAAATATATTGCAGAAGAGCTATATGCCCAGGGACATGAGGTTCATGCTGTTGTAGGACCTCCATACCCTGATAAGATGAAGGGCGTAATTGTTCATAAAATTCATAATGAAGAGTATTATGTAAAAAGGGGACTTAATTTTTTAAGCAGGGAAAATCCTTTTAAAATCTTTAATCCCATTGATGCTTATGAGTACATGCACAGCAGGCTTGGGGCTTTTTCTGAAATAAGTTCATTTGGATACAGATCCTTTTTTCTTTTAAGAAAGCTTTATGAAAAATATAACTTTGATATTATACATGACAACCAGTCTTTGGGATATGGCATGCTTTTTATGAAAGCTATGGGAATACCTGTGATCTCTACTATTCATCATCCCCTTTCTGTTGATTTGCGTACTGTGCTGGAGCGTTCAGGTTCATTTGTAAAAAAAATGAGATTTGTAATGTTTTATCCAACAATGATGCAGAGTATAGTTTCCAAAAGGCTTGATCATATAATTACAGTTTCTGAAGATTCCAGAATAATGAATAACCGCGATTTTGGCGTGCCTTTGGAAAAGCAGAGTGTTGTTTATAATGGAATAGACAGAAGTATTTTTTACCCAGCTAAAGTTGAGAAAAATAAAAATGATATTATTTTTGTGGGAAACATTGAAGATGGCAAAAAGGGCTTTGTCTATCTTCTTAAAGCCATGAAGCTTGTAAAGCCCAATGTAAGGCTGGTTGTGGTTGATGGCGGTGCACCCCACAGAAAAATAACCAATATGCTCATTGACAAGCTGGATTTAAGGGGACGAATTTTATTTGAAGGCACAGCATCAACAGAGCGGCTTGTTCAGCTTTATTCCAGATCAGCCATTGCTGTTGTGCCTTCGGTTTATGAAGGGTTTGGGTTCCCTGCAGCAGAGGCCATGTCCTGTGGTGTTCCTGTTATAGCAAGCGATGGCGGTGCCTTGCCGGAGGTTGTTGGGGATGCTGGTATTGTTGTTCCAGCCCGTAACCATGAAGAGCTGGCACATGCGATTAACAGTATTATTGATAATAGGGCAAAGCTTAAAAGAATGGCTGAGGCTGGCATAAACAGGGTTGAGGAGATGTTTACCTGGCCTGGTGCAGTTAAGCAGATGGTTGATATTTACAAAAGTCTTATGTGATTTGAATTGTTGTTTAGAAACAGGTATTGATTAAATTAAAACCCCGCATTTAAGCGGGGTTTGTAGGTGCGCCCGGTATGGCGCACGCTTATAGATGTGGCGATTTTGTTATTTTAAACTTACGCTGTAATTTTTATTCTGCTTAAGCAGTTTCCTCATATACTTCCACATCAAAGTTTTTCCCATTAACCATAACAGTGTAGTTGTTAATTTTTGATGTATTTATTTCTTCCTTTTTAACAGGGGTTTTTGCCTGCATATTGTTTTTTCTTACACCAATTGTTGCTTCTCCTTTAAGGAATGCAATGCCCTTTGCTCCGCATGCTGCAGCAATAAATATATTCTCATCAGAAAAGTCTGTAATACCAGCTTCAGCAAGTGCCTTTTTAGCTGCTTCAATCCCTTTTTTGGGATTGGCATCATCAATTTCCAGGGGTGTTTTTGTTGTTGGTTCAAGCTTAAGCTGCTCTGATGCAATTTTTACAATTTCAGGATCAGGCTCTATTGGTGTTTTCCCAAAGTAACCTAACACCATCTTGCCATAGCCGTCTGTTATTTTTTTCCATGACCCTACCATTACATTCATGTAAGCCTGCTGAAAATAAAACTGGGAAACAGGTGTAACAGATGTGCCAAATCCTCCCCGCTTTACCACCTCACCCATTGCTTTAATTACTTCAGCGTATCTTCCCATTGCATTGTTATCCCGCATCATCTGGGTGTTTGCAGTTAATGCTCCGCCTGGCATTGGCGAAAATGGTATTGTTGGTTCAACAGCTTTTGCTTCTGGGGGCATGAAGTAATCCTTCATGCACTCTTTGAATATCTCTTCAGCTTCCATCAGCTTTTCTATATCTACTCCAAGGTCATATTCAGTTCCCCTGAGTGCGTGCCATATTGTTATCACATCAGGCTGGCATGTTCCTCCTGAAACAGGTGCCATGGACAGGTCAATCCCATCTGCCCCTGCCCTTAAGGCTGCTTCATAACAGGATGAGCTTGTTCCTGCTGTATCGTGCGTGTGGAACCGGACATGGGTATTTTCAGGGAGCATGGCCTTTGCCATTTTTATTGTTTCATATACAGTTTTAGGTGAGGATGTGCCAGATGCATCTTTAAAACAGACAGAATCATAGTCTATTCCTGCATCAAGAATTTTCCTTAGTGTGTCAACATAGAACTGGGGTGTGTGAACATAATTTATGTTTTCCCAGAAAGGGGACAGGGACATTAGTGTGATTGCAACTTCGTGTTTAAGGCCAGCATCTTTTATACACTTCCCGCTAAAGATAAGGTTGTTTACATCATTTAGAGCGTCAAAATTTCTTATTGTTGTTACTCCATGTTTTTTGAAAAGCTTTGCATGGAGGTTTATTATATCGCTGCTTTGTGATTCCAGGCCTACAACATTTACCCCTCTTGCAAGGGTTTGCAGATTAACATCAGATCCTACAACTTCACGGAACCTGTCCATCATTTTAAATGAGTCCTCATTGCTGTAAAAATATGGGGACTGAAACATGGCCCCACCACCTGATTCAAAATGTTTTATTCCGGCGTTTTTAGCAGCTTCAACAGCAGGCATGAAATCTTCAGTAAAAACCCGTGCTCCAAATACAGACTGGAATCCGTCACGAAATGCTGTTATCATTACATCTATCTTCTTTTTACTCATATTTTTATTATCCTCTCAAGATATTAGACAAGTGATTAGAGTCATAATATTGTTGTTTAAATTAATTCAAATTGAATATATTTGCTATTTATGTCAATAAAAAGACATTAATAATTTGAAACAAAATATAATGATAATTTTATTGACTCCCTGCTTTTTATATTTAAAACTTTAAATTTTAATTTTAGCGGGGTATTAAATGGATATATTTTCAGAAACCTGTGATGACCTTAAGCTTGTTGATGATGCAAGCACTGTTTTGATGAGATTATGCGGGGAAAAAAACTCTGCTGTAATAAGGGAAAGGCTTGTGGATATTGTCCTTTTTATCCGCTTTGAGCTGAAAACAAGGGGCAGCCTTAAGGGTTCAAAAACCGAATCCCTTGGTGACCTGGAATCCTCTGTAATTGCCTTTCTTGATAAATATAATGGCAGTGATTTTGAGGAGCTTTATTCTATAATTTATGAACTTATAAGGCTTATACCCAAGTTTAATATTTATGGCATTGATATAACCGAGCTTCGCGATATTGCACACGATTTTGATGCAGAATTGAGATATAATGAGGTTTTTGGATCTATTGCATCTGACATAAGGCGCCTTACACACCAGCACCTTTCTGAGCAGCTTATTGTAAAAATTGAAAAGCTTGATGATTTCCTTAAATCTTCCAAACCCTCAGCAATGATAGAAGGGAGTACTGTTATCAATGCCACCAGGGAAGATAAGGATGATCTTCTGGAGTCTGATGTTTTTAAGGAGCTGATTAATCTGAAAGAGCGGTTGAAAATCGCCTGGTCAGACAGAGGTGACGAGAGGGATCATCTTTCCAGAGAGGCTTTTTTTAAAGTAATTGAAGCCAATCTTGAAGGACTGATTACTAATGAAATCAGAACCCTTCCATCATTCAAGAAGGCTATTTCCTATATAAATGGTGCTAAAGAGAGTTTGAGTGAACAGGACTGGATTGATATATCTTTGGGAAGGGTGCGTTACTATTTAAAAAAATTTATTGAAGAGATTACTATTTCTGAAATAAAAAATAAAGGAGAAGTTCTTTTTCACTTTATAACAATTGATTCCCTTTTGGAACAGATATCTTTTATTTATTATTCAAACATAGTTAATTCCAGACTTAAAGAAATTGATGAGAGCAACTATATTGATTCTCTGCACATTCTGGTAGAGCTTGCACTTTGTACAAGGTCCGTGGGATATGGCACAAAAATTTTAGGGCGCTTTGCTTTTCTTATAGAGGATTTAATTGATCAGCTTGATGTAAGGCCGGACAGGGTTGCCCATTTGCCAAGCATTGTAGAGGCAATGAATTCCGAGCTGGAGAATAATTTCCTTTCATTAAAGGAGCTTTATTCCCACTGTCTCCTGAATAAAAACAATGCCCCTGCCTTAACCTC
>JBBAGC010000007.1:0-21376 GCA_041655115.1 Spirochaetota bacterium
AGCGTATTACGCACATAAAAGAACTTGTTGCCATTGCAAAGGAAAATTCTGCAAATTACCTGATTACAGGTGACTGTTCCATTTCTGAGGAGATGCTTATAATAAATGTGTCTATTTTTAATGCACGAGGCCATGACATTGTCACTTTCCAACACAAAAGCAATGAGCTTGGCGTTGTTTTTAAAGATACAACTGACTACATTGCAGCTGAAATAATAAAAAATATCGAAACAATGGCAGATCTGGACAGGGAAAGATTCAGTCCCTCACCTTTTTTAGCTGCTTTTTCACTGCTTAAGGGATTATCAATAGGAGTTGAATCAGGATATTTATTTATCCATAAACCCTGGAAGGATTTTTACAATAACACATTTTTTGCAAGCCCCTATATTATGTATAGCTTTAATAAATGGCTTGCACTCTCTGCCAAATATGATTATATTCAGGGTGATTCAAAGGGAAAGAATCTGCCAGCCTATTCCCAGATTGACTTTAACGGAGGGGCTTTAATGGGTCATTTAAAATATAATTTTTTCAAAAATGCTTCAATAGGCCTGTCAGCAGGAGGAGGCATAAGTAAAAGCAAAACCATACAAAACCCACATGGCTCTTTAATGAATCCTGATTTAAAAACCAGCTCAAGGGACTACTACGCAGATGGAACCCTTTATTTAAGCTACAAATTATCAGCAATTGAAATTAAAACCGGAGTTATTTATAAACGGATTTTTTATAAAGATGATCACATGGAAATGTCAGGCATTTATGCAGGAGCAGGATTTATTTTTTAAAAAGGTTTAAAATACCAATACTTTTGCTATATTTTATTAAATAATTAAAGATTTGACAAAAAATGCCGATACTATTAATAGAAAATAAAAGGGTTAGTAATTATGGTAATCGATAAGATAGGAAACATAAATAATATTACGGAAACAAAAAAGAATAAACCTGTATCCGGTAAAAATGAGGCTTCCAGGGGTGATTCTATTCATATTTCCTCTGAAGGAAAACAGGCTGCAGAAACAGCCAGGAACATCCAGATTATTAAAGAAACCCCTGACATAAGAGCTGATCGAGTAAAAGAGATTAAAGCCAAAATCGATAATGGAACATATGATTTTGATAATAAGCAAATTCTTGAGATGGTAGCAGATAAAATTGCCAGCTTTCTCCTGAGATAAAACCAGAATTTATTTACTTTATTCTTGTTACCGGAAGGCGGAGATAATTTTATATCCGCCTTTTTTATTGCTTATTACTATATTTTTTCTTTAAATAAGTGTAATGCAAAACCGGATATTATCATTTCCGGCAAAGGATAAAACACTAAGAGAAACAGGAAAGGAACAAATTGAACGGCAATATCTTACC
This sequence comes from Spirochaetota bacterium, assembly GCA_041655115.1. Lineage (GTDB taxonomy): Bacteria > Spirochaetota > UBA4802 > UBA4802 > UBA5550 > JBBAGC01. Next base: position 1,375 of record JBBAGC010000007.1, read on the forward strand.
GGAATTTCATCTTCCAACAGAAGTATATATAAAGCAGTCTATAAGCCAAAAGACTTCCAGCATTGTTTCAAAATTCGGGTCACGAATAGTGATAATTGTAACAACATCTGATTTTGAAATATATCACGAATCGCTTTCCAGAATATACAGTGCTTTTAAAAAACAGGGTTTGGGCTGTATCATTTATGACCAGATTCCAGCCTCTCCAACTACAGAGGATATTGATCTTGCAGCTTCCTTTATTAAAAAAACCAGGTGTGATGTAATTATAGGCTTTGGTGGAGTCAATTCGATTAACTGCTCAAAAGCAGTTGCTCTTCTTTTAACAAACTTTATATTCTGCTACGATCTTTTTGACACCAAAAACAGACTTAACCCTCCTGTTAATCTTGTTACAATGCCTGCATACCCTTCATTCGGATTTGAAATAAACCCCATGCTCTTTTTAAGAGAAATTCATGAAAACACCTATAAAACATACTACAATACAGCACTTTACCCAAAAGCTGCTATTATAGACCCTGAACTTAGTCTTAAAGCATCAGAAAACAGGCTTTTAATAACTTCTACAAGCTCACTTGCAATGGCAACTGAATCAGTAATTTCCACAATGAATAATGAAATTATCAATATATATTCCCTGAAATCAATAGACCTTATATTCAGAAACCTGCCATTAGCATATAAAGAACCCAAAAATCCTGTTCCCAGGCTTTATCTTTCAACATCTTCACTTATGTCAGGCATTGCCTTTTCAGTATCATTTCTTTCTGTATCACTTGCAATTGCACTGGCAATAGCCTCGCATTCAAGCATTGAAGTAGACACAGCTTTATCCATGATGATTCCTCACATAATGGAGTTTAATCTTACTACATCTCCAGGAAAGTATGTTCAAATGTCCAAGGTAATGGGAGAGGATATAAAAGACATTACAGTAATTGAAGCTGCTATTAAAGCAGTAGAAGCAGTAAGAAAGCTCGAGATTGATATAGATATTCCACAACGTCTTTCAAGTTTTAATCTTTCACAAAATCTGTTTAAAACTATTGCAGCACAGGCATCTACCTATCCATTTATATCCAACACTCAAAGACCCCTGTCTGCAAATGAAATTGAAACTATTCTTATAGCTGCAAACTGATTACAATCTACATTGACATTATTTCTTCTGCAGAAAATATCTGATTTATATCAAGAATAACAATGAATCCGGTTTTAAGCTTTGCTATACCTACAATATATTTCCCTGAAATACCCTTTACTACAGGAGGTGGAGGTTCAACATCATTTGAATCAACCTTTGTTACATGACTTACAGAATCTATGGCAAGACCCACCTGTTTTCCATTAATATCAACCACTATAGCCCTGCTGGAGTTGCTCAAATCAGCAATAATCCCGAATTTATTTCCCAGGTCAATTATGGGAATTACCTTTCCCCTGAGATCAATAACACCAAGCACATGAGTTTTAGACTTGGGCAGTTTTGTAATTTTGGGTACTTTCAAAATTTCCTGTACCTGAAGAATATTTATACCATACTCCTCAGTACCTATTTTAAAGCATACTATCTGCAAAGATGTTGTTACATCTGATATTTTCTGGTGCATATAAAAATTCCTTAACTTAAATATTTATCTGACCTGATAAAAAGATATATGTATTATAAAAACAATAATAAAAAGATTTCAAGAATAAAATCTTTTTAATACAATAAAGAATACTAAATATAAAAATAACCGTAAATATATAAAAATATTCCTGATCCCAGGAAAAAAATTATTTTTGTAAACAAGGGCTCTCTCTTTCTTATTAAGATGTCAAAAAAGCCTGTTAAAATTCCCCAAAAAGCAAGGACTGCTCCAAAAGCAAGAAAGCTGTACTGATTTAAAAGAAAAAACACTCCACCCAGGGCAAGACCAGTACCCAGGTCAAAAAGATCTATAAAGGCAAACCTGCTTACTGGAATATACTGTGAATCACTATCATAGTCGGAGGCTAATTCACCTTTACGAAAATATTTTAAACGGGTCTCAGCAAGCTCCTGCTTGCGCTGCTCATCCTTTTCAGAATCGCTGCCTGTATCATCAATGCGTATTCCATAATTGTTTGCAATAAGCTCAACAACATCATTGTTGGGTATTGTAGCAAACTCTGAAGCGCGATCCTTTAAAACCCCAGCAACTCCTGTAGACCTGCCTGCATTATTACGTTCAAGTGTTATTCTCCCATGACTTATAATAGAGTAATAGGCCGAACCACTTTCCTCATGCACTTCTACATAAAGCCTTGCACGCTTATCTCCGGTGTTATAATCAACACGAATATAGTCTCCATTATCAAGGGTGGTGTACAAAGCCCTTTCATAGCCCCTTATTTCAGAAGGGCGCCTTTTCCATGCAAACTGTACTTTTCTAGATCCAGGCATTTAAAAATCCCTTATAATAAAAGAGATTGGCAACCTTAGCCAATCTCTTCACATTCAAGATTAAGTTACTTTTTCTTGTGACGATTTTGTCTTCTTCTTTTCTTTCTTTTATGGTTTGCTATTTTTTTTCTTTTTTTCTTTTTACCACAGGGCATAGAATAACTCCTTTAAATTTATAGCTTTATATTCTCAACCTCATCTGAAGTTATCAATATCTTTTTTCAAATCAGAATCCTTTACTTCCTGATCCGACCCAAAGATCTCTGACATCGGATTTTTATCAGATGGCATTATAACTTTTATATTGCCCGCTAATTTGTCAATATAAATATATTTCAAAATATCCGGATTCTTTTTAATAATCTCCCCTACTCTGGAAAGCTTCTCATAATAAGCTTCAACTGCTATTTTTTCCTTATTAAGATTATTTTTAAGATGAATTTCCTGAATCTGGTTTCTAAAAGCAATCTCTTTCATCTCCCTTTCTTTAAGCATTGCTTCACGATAAAGTGCAAATGAAGGAAGAATAAATGCACCGGAACTATTAATGGAGTCAACAATAATTCCCGCTTCTCCTAACTGAAATTTCATGCCTGTTTTAATGGAATCCAGAAGCATTTCCTCATTCCGCTCTATATCACGCCTGCGATAATCAGGCTCAATATATTTATGGAAAAGGGATGAGCATACATTTGTACCAATATTAACAAGGTATCCATTTTTGCTGCTGTTTTCAAAAAAAGAAAATCCCGGCATAATGTCCCTGTCTATACGATAGGATACTTCAAGTGGTATCCTTATATCAAGGGAACCTTCTAAATCTGCTTTCCCTGACAAAAGTGGAACCCTTACTTCAATAGAGGTATTGTATTTAACCGGTACTTTTTCCACCTTATAAAGCCAGGGCGTAAATCCATACCATACAAAATTATAGGTACTGCTGAACAGGTGTACTACCTGATTGTTAGCAATATCTTTAACAACTCCCACCTTATTATCATCAAGAACATAAAATGTAAATAAAACTGCATAAACAATAGCGGATAAAAAAATTATTCTGATAACAGTTTTTATTAAACTAATCATAAATTAATCCTCTATCCTATACATCCTCATCATCCCTGAATGAAATAGGCTTGCTTGGAACCATTGTTGATATTGCGTGTTTATAAATAAGGTTCTGCCTTTTGTCTGCTTCAATCAATATTGTAAAATTATCAAAACTAAGCACTCTTCCTTTAATTGGAACTCCATTCATAAGAAAAAGCGTAATCTCTATTTTGTTTTTTCTTGTTATATTTAAAAAAATATCCTGTAAATTACCTGCCTGCTTGCCCATAATTAAACCCCTTATTAATAATTTAACCACTTTTTAATATAATGTGTAATTTTTTTTAAATCTTCCGGCTTAAACCACATTATTTTTTTATTTCTTTGAAACCAAGTTATTTGCTTTTTTGCATATTTTTTTGTTGATTTTTTTATTTTTTCAACAGCATCAGAGTATGTGATTAAATCATCGAGGTAGCTATTAATCTCAGCATAGCCAATAGTTTTCATAGAGGCAAGCTGGGGCTTGTACCCGTTAGATCGTAACTGAAACACCTCATCAACAAATCCTCTTTTTAGCATATTATCCACTCTGGAAGCTATCCTTTTGTGAAGCTCTGATTTCCCTGGATAAATCCCTATATAAAGAGTATTATCAGACTCTGCTCCTTTCATATCATTATAATAGGATGACAAATTTCTCCCTGTGCCTCTAAAAACCTGAATACCCCTCATAATCCGCTGGGTATCATTAGGATGCACTTTTTTTGCAAAATCAGGATCTATCCTTTTTAACTCATTATAAAGAACTGCACTCCCCTTTTCTGCAATCTCCAAAGCAAGATTATCCCTTATAGCTTTATCTATTTGAGGGATATGAGAAAGCCCTTTAAAAAAAGCATCAATATATAATCCTGTTCCTCCGGCAAACAGGGGTAATTTATCTTTATTCCTTATTATTTCACAGGCCTTATTTGCTAAATCAACAAAATCACCAGCACTAAAGTTGTAATCCGGCTCAACAACATCAATTAAATGATGTGTTACTTTTTTTAAATCTTCCTTGTCAGGCTTGCCACTGCCTATATTGAGAAATTTGTAAACCTGCACAGAATCAGCAGAAACAATTTCAAAAAAATTTCCAGCTACATTTAAAGCAATTTCACTTTTACCAGCAGCTGTGGGTCCAAGAATTACTACTGCTTTTATAAAAAAACTCCCTTAATAGCTTGTTTTTTCATTATTCACAAAATGGATTTCTTCATCAAGTATCAGTTTAAGCACATTAGGAACAACCTTCCAATTGGTATCAGTATCAGGGTAATTCTTTATATTAGCCACCTTATCCACTGCTCTCATAGCTACCTTGGTAAATACATATTTATTTCCATTATAAAAAAGTAATTTGTCAAGTGGTATAATCATTAAAATCCTCCAGTATTCCTTCAATCGTTTTTTCTATATTTAATCTTCTGCAATTTTCAGCTGTAATAATTGATTCAAGCTTTATAAAGGCTGACTCAAGATCACTGTTAATTATTACATAATCAAAATGCCTGTACTCTGAAATTTCCTCAAATGCCCTTTTAAGCCTAAGCTCTATCTGCTCCCTGGTGTCTGTTTGCCTCCCTTCAAGCCTTGAGCGCAAAACCCCAGGTGAAGGTGGTATTATAAAAATAAATACTGCATCTTTCAGCTTTTTACGAAGAGATCTGCTTCCTTGAATATCAACATCAAAGAGTGGAAATTTACCTGTTATTTTAATCCTGTCAACCTCTTTTAAAGTTGTACCATAATAATTGCCATAGACCTCAGCCCATTCCAGGAACTCATCATTTTCTATCATCTCATGAAATTTTTCCCTTGTTACAAAATTATAATCAACACCATCAACTTCCCCTGCTCTTCTGCTTCGAGTTGTTGTTGATACAGAAAACATAAAAAGATCCCTGCTTTGAAGAAGTCTGTTTATAAGAGTAGTTTTACCTGCTCCGGATGGCGCTGAAATAACAAAAGTCATTGTTTAAGTTTCCAGATTACTTGAAAGTCGATTTCCCAGGGTTTCAGGCTGCATAGCGGAAAGAACAATATGGCTGCTATCCATTATTATTATTGAACGGGTTTTTCTTCCGTGTGTAGCATCAATTAAGCGGTTACTCTCTCTGGCCTCTTCTCGCAAGCGCTTGCCCGAAGCTGACAAAGGGGTTATTACTGCAATAACCCTTTCAGCAACAACTGCATTGCCAAAACCAATGTTCAATAAAGATGTTTTCATATTACTCTAAATACCCTCTTATTAAAGGAGATTGTCAAGTTGATTTTTAACGAAAATATTTATCACACCACATTTCTGCAGTGCTCTCTCACCTTATCTATATGATTTTTAACATTAACAGCAAGATGGGATATTTCTGAACAGTTGGATTTTGAAGCTATGGTGTTTATTTCCCTGAACAGCTCCTGAGATAAAAAATCCAGCTTCCTCCCCATCTGACCTTTTTCATTCATTAAAGATTTAAATTTTTTTAAATGATCATTAAGCCTTACAAGCTCTTCATTGATGTCCAGCTTATCAACAAGCATGCTTATTTCTGAATATATTCTGGAATTATCAACCATCCCTTCTGTGACTGAAGCAAGCCTCTTTTTCAGGTTATCTTTTTTTTCTTTAAGCATAGCTCCTGATAAGGCCTTAATCTTATTTGCATCTTTTGCCACCTGCTCAAGGGAGCGCTGTATATCATTCTTTATAACAGCTCCTTCGTCTTTTCTCATTTCAATTGTTTTTTTAATAACAACACCAAGGGTTTTTAAAATATCCTTTTTAGCCTTTGCTGTTATACTGGATCTTTCCCTTTGGGTTACCCCTTCCAAAGCCAAAACAGATTCAAATTTAAGAGGTTCAGCTATTTTTAAACTTTTATGAATAGTGTTAAGCTCCTTATAATATTTTACTATCAATTCCTTATTTAAAACAATGGGCTTTATATTCTTCCAGTCAAAAATATCTATATTTAGTTCTATTTTACCCCTATTAAAAAATTTTTTAACAATATTAATATATTCATTTTCATCATTGCGAAGAACCTTAGGCAAACTCACAAATACTTCCAGATACTTTGCATTCAAAGACTTGATTTCTACTGAATATGAAAACTGGTCTGTGCTCATTTCCAAAAATGCATAGCCTGTCATGCTTTCCATATAATTATCCTATATAATAATAATATCCCTTCCAATTGTTTTGATTCTCAACTCACCGGTTTCCAGATAAAAATCAATTGTCCTGCCATAATCCCCACCTACATCCTCAGCAATCAGCTCTATACTATGAAGAGCAAGCACTTCCTTTACGCTTTTTATGTTATTCTTTCCAATCTCGCTCATAAGGGAGCTTTCCAGATTCTTAAACATTGTTGCTCCGCCTGCGATTTTAGCTTTTAAATTTCTTTTTAAAGAACCGGATTCAATAAGCTCATTAATAATAAAGGGGATTGCTGTTTCGGAATATTTTTTTATATTACCCCCTGGTTTTTTTGCAGATGGCAGCATTATATGCCCCATGCCCCCTGTTTTTATTTTAATATCATAGATACAAATCCCCACACAGGAGCCAAGTATTGTACGAAGAATATTGGGGGATGAAGATATTTTTAAATCAGCAATCCCTACATTAATAAGTTCAAAAGGCATTTTTAGCTCCTGGGCTTGGGAATATAAATAGGAGATTCAAGAATTTTTTTATACACAAAATCATCTGATATTGAATGCAGTGTTTCAGAGTGTCCTATAAAAAGATAGCCATCCTGGTTTATGGATTTATAAAAATCAGCTACAAGTTTTGTCTGGTGATTTTTATCAAAATAGATCATAACATTTCGACAAAAGATTACATCTATATCTGCAGGAAAGGGGCTTTTGAAAAAATTATGATAATGGAAATCAACCATTTTCTTTAATTCATCATTTACTGCATACACGCCCTTGTCCTTGTCTTCAATAGTAAAATATTTTTTAAGAAATTGAGGCGGTACTTTTTCAATTCTTCTTCCAGAGTAAAACCCTTCCCTTGCAAAATCAAGAACAGAGGGAGCTATATCTGTTGCAATTATTTCTATCTTCCAGCCAGGAAAATACTTTATATTTTCCATAACACAAATTGCCAGGGTATATGGCTCTTCACCTGTTGAACATGCAGCACTCCATATTCTTAATCTTTTATTCTTTTTATTTTTTGCAAGCTCCGGAAGGCAATAGTTTGAAAAAGCCTCAAACTGTCTTTCGTTTCTGAAAAAATACGTTTCATTTGTTGAAACAACATCAAGCAGCTCTTCATACTCTTTTCTTTTAGCTTCGCCTGTAAGCTTTTGCAAATAATCATAATAATCGCTAAACTCTGTTAATGATAAGGCATTAAGCCTTTTTCTTAATCGATTTGAAAGAAGAGTTATTTTGCTATCTTTCATGTAAATTCCACTTTCATTATGAATCAAAGCAGAAAATTTTTTAAACTCCTCTTCTGTAAGCCTTTTAATATTCAATTCCATTTACATTACCCTTAAAAAAATTTTCAAAATCTTCATCTTTATATATATAAAAAACCATATATTCAAAGGCTGATCTTGACAAATAAAGCAGTTTTAAAACTCATCAGGTATTAAGACTAATAATCAGCTTAATTTCCCCGGCAGGAATACCGGAAAACCTGGAAAGCTCATCTATAGTATAGCCCTTAACATGGAGGTTACAAAGCAAACCATACTTATCCTCTGTACTATGAAAAAGTTCTTCAATATCCTCCACCTCTTTCTCCAATAAATCAGGATAAATATCCTCGTCAACCTTAAGGTCAAAAACGCTCCCTCTGACTAAATCTTTTTCAATACTATAGCCTGCTGACTCAGTCGTTAAAACTGTATCAAATTTTTTCTCCTCTATATTTTCAACACCTTTTTTAATGAAGGGTAATTTATCAATTAAATTATGGAGAAATCCCAAATCTATGCCTTTTTCAGAGACCTCATCTGACATATTAAAACTTTTTTCCGTTTTTTTATCATAAGAAAGGGCAGAATCTTTTACAGGTGCAGTATTTTCATTTTTTTGATTGTTTTCAAAAGCTTCATCTTTTACTGTATAGTCAAAGTTCTTAATAATTCCATTATCACCTGCAATTCTCTGTACTATTGCTATTTTTTTTTCCAATATGCTTATATTCCTTTCAGCAGCAGCATTAAATTCTGTCATTATCTCATCCATCTCCTTTCTAAGCCTTTTCTCCTGAAAGGTTGATGAAGTCCTTTCAATTTTAAGGCTTAAAACCAGATAAATTACAGATCCGGTAAACAGATTAAAGAGAATCATAAAAAAAATATCCATGTTCACATCCTTTATTATGTCTCATTCCATACTGGCAAAAATCAGGTTAGATCATTTCCATCAGTAAAAACTTTAAATTATTTAAAAATATCAATAATATTACCCATTCTTTCATCAGTCATCTTCCCAGGTTTTTCAGAAGATTCTCTCTTGTCCTTTTCACTGCTGCTTCTTTCTCTGCTGCTGCCTTTTTTATCCTCATCCCTGATAGCAGTTTTTTCTCCCTCTCTCATTTCCTCAAGTCTTTTCCCAACCTGATTGGACTTATCACTGGACTCCTTATGCAAAAACTGCTGCTGCTCTGCAATAGCTCCCTGCTTTGCATGTTCACCTTTTCCTATTTCCTGCATTTGAGCCATGTTTACCTGAACATCTATAGGTGTAATAGCCATAGAAATAACTCCTTATCTTTACCTTCTCCTTACCAGCGTAGTAATCCGCTGACTTCCTTCCATGAATACAGGAGGTTCATAATCGGAAATATGGATTTCATCACCCTGTAATGAAAACTTAACGTGTTTATACTCATCCCTTATTTTAAAATCCTTATCCTTAATATAAACCTCAACTCCAGGATAGGCAACCTTTTCCGCACAAACCTTCCCCTTGTGCTCTAACATTCCCATATAAGAATTAAGCTCTTCAAGCTCTGCGCTGACTTCTGCAGATCGCTCAGTAAGCTTTTCCTCTCTTGCAGTTATATCAGCTAACATCTTTTCACGATCAGGAGGAAGCTTTCCTGCATTTCTCTTTTGTGTTGTAAGGGTTTTAATATCAAGCCTTAAAGTAGTAAGCTCAGCCTCTGCCTCATCCCTGATATTACTCAATTCATCCATCTGCTGAAGAATCTTGGGGTTAATACCCACTCTGATTTCCGTGCGCGTAGCACCTTCTGCTCCAAGAAATCTGGTATTCACCTCATCACCAGCCCTTATAACTCCACCTGCAATCCTGGCTCTCCTTCCAATAGAATAAAGTTTTTCACCTGCATCTACCCTGGAGTGTAAAATTCCTTCAGGTATAACAACGTTTTTCTCTGCTATAACATTTGAGTTTTGGCAGAATTTGGCAAATACAGATCCCCCTGTTGATTCAACCCTGGCTTCATCCTTGCCTGAAATTCCCTGGTGAATAATAATGTCCCCTTCTGCCTCAATATATGCCTTTTGAACAGTTCCTTTAATCTCAATATTTCCTGCAGCTTTTACTTCAAAATTATCCTGCACACTACCCTGAATTATCACTGAACCAAGAAAGACAATATTCCCTGTTTCAAGAGAAACATCGCCATTAACAATAAAAATAGGCTCAACTGTAAGCCTGCCAAGCTTATAAACTACCTGCCCATTTATTTCAGCAGTAAGTTCAATGCCATCCTCACCAAGTATTGTTCCCTTGCCGTGTTTAATAGCTAAATCTTTTCCTGTTTTAGCAGGAAGCACCCTGTTTGTTACTGTTCTGCCAGGTATGCCCTCTTCTGCCGGAACCTTGACTGCAAGCAGCTGGCCTGCCACTACATTTTCAAGCAGTTCCAGATTTTTAAAGTCAACCTTTCCTGAATCATCCTCTTCAAAGTGGATTTCAGACTTGTCTATTCTCACCTTATAGTCAATATAGGCATCATTTCCATTTCTTGGATCCTGCCCCTGTGCAGCAAGAAGCGGTTTTTTATAATCCATCTCTTCAAGATAGGATTCAATAACCTCTTCCCTTATACCAGTAACAACGCCGGAATTACGCAACCCTTCAAGAATCTCGTCATAATCTATATGTCTTCCGCAATACTTGGGAGTATTAAAATGAACAAAGGCTCGCATTTCATCTTCTGTGACTTCTACGCGCATTGTGCCATCATAGTTCATATTAGGCACCCACTCGCCTATTTTTACTTTTTCACCATTTGATTTTTTTACTGCTTTTTCTATTGCCTTCATATCAAACTGGCTTATGCGCATTTCACGACATTTCATTTCAACAGCTGGTGTTTGTACCTTGGCACCAGCTCCTTTTTGCGGATTAACAGTAAGCCATATTCCAGACTTGCTAACACGGATTTTAAATGAACCATCAACATCCCTGCTTTCATCAAGATAAAGACCTGGTGTGGAAACTCCACCAAGCTTCATTTCAAATTCGTCAAGGTTCATTGAATCACTGGAAAGCTTGAGAGGAGTTACAATTACCCTGTAAGGCTGGCGCCCTATCCCAAAAAAACCATTGGTTCCTTTTTCAACAATTTCATAATCCAGGGAGGAAACATCTATACTAAGCTCTTCTGAAGCTAATTCAAGCGCCTGCTTAACAGAATCAGCAAACACTTCAATAGAATTGCTGTCAAACACCGGACTTTCATTTTCAAGTTCCATAAAAAGATCTTTTAAAGTAGCCATATTAACCAACGATTGTGGATTTAATTCTTCCCAAACGCCCTCTTAACCTCATAATAGCCTTGGTATGAAGCTGAGAAACCCTGCTTTCAGTAACCTCAAGCACTTCACCAATCTCTTTTAATGTTAAGTCTTCATAATAATAAAGAACTATAACTTTTTTCTCTTTATCCGGCAGTTTTCGGATAGCATCAATTATATAATCTTTAATTTCTTCTTTTTCAATCAGTATATCAGGATTCATGCTATCAGGGGCTTCAAGTGTTTCAAGAATCGACATTTCGTCACTCTCGTCACCCAGATACCAGATATCGTTTAAAGAAATCATGGATGTGCCGCTTAACTTGTTAAGCAAAGACTGAAACTCTCCGTTTGAAACTCCAAGTTCTTTGGCAATTTCTTCATCTTCAACTGTTCTTCCAAGCTTGTTTTCCAGCTCTGCAATTATCTGTTCTATCTGCTTTGCTTTTTGCCTTATTGATCTTGGAATCCAGTCAATAGAACGAAGCTCATCAAAAATAGAGCCCCTTATTCTGGTCATTGCATAGGTTTTAAATTTTATCCCCCTGACAGGATCAAATTTCCCAATAGCATCAAGAAGACCAAAAATACCATAGGACACAAGGTCTTCAAACTCGATATTCTGAGGCATTCCCATGGACACTTTCCCGGCAACATATTTAACAAGCGGAGCATATTTTATCACGAAATAATCGCGAATACTCTGGTCATTGTCCTTACTGAACTTTTCCCAGAGTTTTTCCTCTTCTATAGACTCATACTCTTTAAATTTTTTATTATCCATAAACACATTCCCGGAAAATTATTCTTTATCTTTACTCATCATTGTTCGCACAGCATCAGCTATAAGCTTTGGTTCATATCCGCTAAACTGATCCTGCATTATTATGTGATTTCCCATTTTACCTTCTGCAACATTAAGCTCACTATTAAGATCCTGATTCTGTACAGATGTCAGCCTTTCATAGGACTGATCATCCAGCCCTGTAAATCCGGAACTATCCCCGGATTCTTCCACAGGTTCAAAGGTTTCACCGCCCCTGACAAAGCTGTCTTCACTCTCGCCTTTCTGCGCAACAACCTCATCCTGATTAGAAGCTTCCTGCACAGAAAGCATTTCGTACATTTCAGGCACATACTTTCTAAGAACTATAACTGCTGCATAGCCTAAAAAACTAAATATCAGCGCAGTAATTAGAGATCTTAAAATTACAACTGAAAAGCTGATTCCTGCAACAAATCCGGTAATAAAGGAAAATACAAATCCGGCAACAGCAAAAAACAGTCCCGATTTTGTCTCTATACCAAGTCCTTCAAGCTTTAACATTTTATTACAGGAATACTCCTCTATATACTATAAATTAAATAAGATTATAAAAACAAATCAAGCTTTTTTCTTTTATTCACTGTCTGCATTAAAATGACCAATAAGATTTCTTACAAAAGCAGTAACTCCACCGCTTTTTTCAAAGTCGATTTCCTTATTGTTGATTCTATCAGCAATAACTTTCACGCACCCTGACGCCTTGCTTTTTGGATAACCCACTATAAAGGGTTTCTGGTTTCTGACTGACTTGGGCACATGTGAATCCTCGTAAACAAAACCAAGGTTTTCAACCTCTACGTTTAAAAATTGCCCTGCTATATTAATTACCCTTTGTGCAACCCTTTGCCCTTCAGTAACAGATTCTGCCTTGTTTACTATCAGTTTTATCCGCTTTTCATTATTGTGGGATGCTATTGTTTTAATAATTCCATAGGCATCAGTAATTGCAGTAGGCTCAGGTGTTGTAACAACTATTACCTCATCAGATGCTAAAATAAAACTCATTACATTGTGCGATATTCCTGCACCTGTATCAATAATAAGATAATCATCATTTGCCAGCTCGGACAAAGATGCTATAAAATCCTCCCTCTGCTTTGTGTCCAGATTAGCAAGCTGATGAAAACCTGATGCTCCTGCTATGATTTTAATACCTTCGGGCACCTCAATTATAATATCTTTAAGCTTCTTTTTCCCCTTAATAACATGGTACAAATTATACTTGGGTATGATTCCCAGAATTACATTTATATTAGCAAGACCCAGGTCAGCATCAATCATTGTAACAGACTTTCCATCCTGAGCAAGGGCTATGGACAGGCTCACAGCAAAGCTTGTTTTGCCCACACCCCCTTTCCCGCTTGTAATAACAATTATTCTGGTTTTAAACGAACTTTTATCATCCTTTTGCAAAACCAGCTTTCTGAGATTCGCTGCCTGATCCACTGGGGACCTCCTGGGTATTATTCAACTGAAGTACCTATCATCATATCAGCAATCTCTTCAGGATCTGCAACATGGATATCATTAGGAACTTCCTGCCCATCTGTAAAATATGATATGGGCTTATTATACTTATCGGCAATATTGATTACATTCCCGATAAAAGAAGTTTCATCAACCTTGGTAATTATCACACTATCAAACTGCATTACTCCAAATGCCTTGAATATTTCATTAAGGTCTCTCTTTTTTGTATTGGCACTTACACAAAGCACCTTTTCAAAGTCATATTCCACTGTTTCAGCAAAGCTTTTTATTTCAGCAATTTTTAATTCATTATTATGGCTTCTTCCAGAGGTATCAACAAGGATAATATCCGACTTCTCCCTGGCTATGATGTCCCTGAAATTTTTCTGATCACTTATAACATGAACAGGGATTTTCATTATTTCAGCGTATTTTTTAAGCTGTTCTGTAGCAGCTATTCTGTAATTATCAATGGTAATAAACGTGACTTTGTTTCCCTCCCTAAGGGAATGAATAGCACCCAGTTTTGCAATAGTGGTTGTTTTTCCCACACCAGTTGGGCCAACAAACATTATAATTTTTTTCCTGTTCCCTTTTTTTATAGGGCCGGATGTCAATATTTTATTTTTAAGTATATCCTTAAAACTTTTCTCAATCTTATATTTATCCTTAAGATCCTCTCTGCTAATGCTGTTTCGCACCTCCCTTATCATGATTTCGCTTTCTTCAGCATCAAAATCATTTTCTCTTAAAATCTCCCTATAAGGGTTCATTACCGAATCCTCAGCACATGGAGCAGCCCCATTTAAACCAGACTGTTTTTGTCCTTCAAGAAGCCTGTTAAGGGCATTTTTTATATCATTAACTTCCCTCTCTATATTTTTAACAAGGGCAGATTCATCCCCTTGCAAATTTCCTGATAAAGAACTTCCTGTCTGCCTGGAACCTTTTTCAAAATCCCCGCCTGGAACCTCTATATTTTCAGGAGTTTCCGTTTTTTTAAAATTGCTCAAACTGCTGTTAAGAGAATCAATTGATTTATTAATTGACTCCACATTAAAATCATTCTTTGTTCCAGAAGCCCTTTCCAGAATCTCCTGTACCTTTCCAAGCCTTGTTTTTTCACTGTTATCACCAACAGTAAAATCAATACTGCTGCTTTTTTTAAGCTGGCCAACACCGGAGAAAGGTCTTTTTTCCTTTACAGCAGCTGTTAATTCCACAACCTCTTTCCCAAGAATTTTTGACTTAAAAAATCCGCCCTGTTTTACATATTTATGACTAATAGGAATAGCCTCATCACCGTGTTCCATTCTAAGCTTCTTCATAGCCTCATTGTAATTATCAGCAGTAATTTTAAGATATTTCATTACCAGCCTCCTGAAATTTAATTTTATATTATTAAATCATATCAATCAATACTATGCTGCGTTAGGCACTAACGCTGACACTACCACATTGACCTTTACGTTTTTACTTATTTCATTATAAGCAAGCACAACCGGAGCCTGAACTTCTCTTTCAAGAAGTGCAAACAGAACACTCCTAATTTGGGGAGAAACAAGATATACAGGCGTAAAGCCCATTTTACTTGCTCTCTGATAAGCTTCAAGCAGTGATGTAACAATAATTTCATGAGTATCAGGATCCATGCCTGCTATTCTGCCTTCAACCGGATCTTCATGGATAGATTCCCGTACAACATTTTCAATTTCCGGATCAACAGTTATTACTGAAAGCACATTATCCTCAGCAAGATAGGCTCCTGTTATCTGTCTTGAAAGAGCAGCCCTCACATACTCTGTTAAAACTCCAGGTTCCCTGGTATAATCAGCATATGTGGCCAAGGTTTCCAGAATAGTAACCATGTTTCGAATAGAAACCCTTTCCCGTAAAAGGTTTTGTAAAACCTTTTGTATTTCTCCAAGTTTCAATTTTTCGTCAATTTCCTTTACAACAGCAGGATAATCATTTTTTATGTTATCAATAAGTTTTTGCACTTCCTCTCTGCCCAGGATTTCATCTGCGTGCCTTTTTATTATTTCAGTAAGATGAGTAGCCACAATTGTAGGGCAATCCACAACAGTGTAGCCTTTACTCTCTGCATAATCCCTGTTATCCGGCTCTATCCATATGGCATTGAGATTGAAAACCGGTTCTATAAACTCAACACCATCAATTTTTTCCTTAATATCGCCAGAATCCATTGCCATGAGCTTGCCTACCTGGAGTGTTCCTGTTGCCACCTCAACACCCTTGATTAGTATGGAATATACTTCAGGTTCAAGCTCCATATTGTCTCTAATCCTTATAGGCGGAACAATAAGCCCCATGTCAAGGGCGCTTCTTCGCCTTATGTTTGTTATCCGATCAAGGAGGGTTCCACCCTGTTCAGGATCAACAAGAGGAATAAGATTATAGCCTATTTCCACCTCCAGAGGATCAACCTGAATAAGGGGTAAAACAGATTCCGGCTTTGAGTCCTTTACAGAAGCTTCTTTTGCTTCAATTGCCTCATGTTCTCTTGCTTCATCCTGGGCTTGCGTTAAAAAATAAGCCAGAGAAGCCATTCCTACTGAAAGAATAATAAGAGGAATCTTGGGGAAGCCGGGAATAAGAATTGCAACACCAAGTGCACCTGCTGTAATATACAAAGCTCTGGGCTGGGAGCCAAGCTGCTCACCAAGCTGATCTCCGAGATTTTCATTTGAAGCAGCTCTTGTTACAATAATACCAGTAGCTGTTGTTATGAGCAGTGAAGGAATCTGGCTTACAAGTCCATCACCTATACTCAAAAGCGTATAGGTACGCAAAGCTAACTCAAAGGGCTCCCCTCTTTGAACCATCCCTATTATAAATCCGCCTAAAATATTAACCAGAGTAATTACAATACCAACTTTAACATCACCCTGTACAAACTTGGAAGCTCCATCCATTGCGCCATAAAAATCAGCTTCCTTTCTTATTTCTTCGCGCCTTGTTCTTGCCTCATTCTCTGTTATAAGCCCATTAGACAAATCAGAATCTATACTCATCTGCTTGCCTGGCATTGCATCCAGTGTAAATCGTGCAGCAACTTCTGCTGTTCTGGTTGCACCCTTTGTGATTACAACAAACTGCACAGCCACCAGAACAATAAATATAATAAATCCTACTACATAGTTTCCACCCACAACAAAATCGCCAAAGGTTCTTACGATCTTTCCGTCAAAGGATGCTCCCTGTAAAAGAATAAGGCGTGTAGATGAAACATTAAGAGCAAGACGAAATACTGTTGAAACAAGTAAAAGTGAAGGGAAAACCGAAAAATCAAATGATCGGTGAACAAACATTACGATCATAAGAATAAGAAGCCCCACCAGAATACTCACTGCCATTAGAAAATCGAGAATAAATGTAGGCAAAGGAATAATAAGCATCATTACTATGGAAATAACACCTATTCCCATAAGAATGTCGCCTTTTTGCATCCAGGCTCTTTGACCTGGCGTTAGTGAAAATCCTGCTGCCATCAATACACTCCTGACCTATACAACCTTTCTTAACTTATTCTCTCTTTTATAAAGCTCTGCGTAAATAAATGAAACCGCCTTAAAAAGATCCTCGGGAATTATGTCTCCTACATCCATACGATTATACAACTCCCTTGCAAGGGGCCGGTTCTCTATCATTTCAATTGAATTATACCTGGCAATCTCCCGTATTTTCAATGCCATGCTATCCACACCCTTTGCAATTACTACAGGTGCATCCATTATCTGAACATCATATTTAAGAGCAACAGCATAATGAGTAGGGTTTGTTACAATCACATCAGCCTTTGGAACCTCGCTAATCATGTTTCTCATTACAATTTCTCTCTGCATTTCCCGCATTTTTGCCCTGACATGGGGATCACCCATTGTTTCCTTTAATTCTTCCTTAACTTCTTCCTTCTTCATCTTTAGAGATTCTATAAATTCATGTTTCTGAAAAAAATAATCCGGAACAGCCAATACAAGAAGAAACACAGAGCTCCAGACAACTATTTTCAATGCTGAAATCATAACAAGCTTCACTGCAAGCTGAATAGATACATCAGGAAGCCTCATAAGATCATCAAAATCAGATGATATAATAAGATAGGATACAAACCCAATTACAAGAACCTTAAATATTGACTTAAAAAGATTCATTGCCACCTGTTTGGAAAATAATATCTTTTTCATAATGGCATTTGGGCCCAGCTTGATTTTGCTCCAGTCAAATTTTAAAGGATGAGTTGATATTTGAAAACCAACCTGAGCCACCTCTGCAACAATAGCGCATACAAAAACAACCCCAAAAAGGGGAAGCAGAATTTTACCTCCCTCAAACATGAGCATAAAAAATTCAAAACGGATATTTCTCATTGTTACTTCCTTTCCTGCAAAGCCGGAAAGATAATATTTTATTATACCTGCTAAAGAATCATATATCCAGGAGCTAAAAATAAATATAACAAGGCAGCCTGTAATAACAACTATGGCCTGTGCAAGCTCCTGGGTTTTGGCAACCTTACCCTTTTCACGCTCTTCGCGCAGCTTCTTCTCTGTTGGATCTTCAGTACGGCCTTCATCCTCTGCTGCAAAAAGCTGAAGATCAAACCTGAAAAGTTCAGGATCTTCATTAAAGCCTGTATGGAATATATCATTCTGCTTTATCATGCCGGCCAGTTCCTCAGCATACCTGTTAACAAATCAAATCCCCTTTCAATGGCAACACGCATAATTCTCACAACAAGAGGCGCGGTAATTAAAAGAATCAGAAAAGCAACCAGAATCTTAAAAGGGAAACCAAGCATCATTATATTCATTTGTGGCGCAACCTTGGCCAAAACCCCCATACTCACAGTAACAAGAAAAATTGTACCAACAACAGGGAGCGCCATTTTAAGAGCAATAATAAACATCCCGGAAAAGGAATGAATCATTAACTTCAATATTCCGCCTGTTGCTGCCGGGCTTATTCCAAAAAGCGGAGCAAGCTCAAATGATCTGAAAACAGCTTCAATCATAAAGTGATGTCCGCTTATTGCCAAAAACACCAGGATTCCTATAAGATTTTTCAGCTGTCCAATAAGCGGAACTGAAACCTGAGCCATTGGATCAAGAACCTCATTTATACCAAAACCTATCTGCACTGCAAAATACTGTCCTGAAAGCTGAAAAGCAGTAAAGATAATTGACATCAAAAAACCAATCAGCACTCCTATTACAACCTGCTGAAGAACCAGAAGATAATAGTACCCCATTGACTCCGGGATGCGCAAGGCGCTTGATGCTATAACAGGAAAAATAACCAGGCTCACAACAAATGAAAGAAGCGCCTTCATTCGAAACGGAATAACCCCACTTGAAAAGAATGGGGCTATCATAATCATGGCATTTACCCTTACCAGAACAAGGAGAAAAGCCTGGAAATTATTTACAAAATACTGCATAAATCCTTTTAACCCATACCAAATTTTTCAATAAGCATAAAAAGGTTAACTGTATAGTTTACAAGCATATGAATCATCCATGGACCAAAAAATATTATGGCAAAAAATATGGCTACAATCTTGGGCACAAAAGTAAGGGTCTGTTCCTGTATGGATGTTGTTGTTTGAATTATTGAAACTATAAGCCCCACAAACATACCCACACCAAGAACTGGCGCAGCAACCACAAGAGTAATGAGCAAAGCCTCTCTTAATATTTTTATTACCATTATATCTGTCATTTTATATCTCCATCATCATTTGAAGGACTTTACCAGCTCATAGATTAAAAGATTCCACCCGTCAACAAGCACAAAGAGAATAAGCTTAAAAGGAAGAGAGATCATTACAGGTGGAAGCATTATCATACCCATTGCCATAAGGGCACTTGCAATAACCATATCTATAACTATAAAAGGAAGAAAAAGGTATATCCCTATTTCAAACGCCACCCTGAGCTCGCTTACCATAAAAGCAGGTATAAGGCAATAAACAGGAACCTCTGTTTTATTTTTAGGCTTTTCAATATTTGACAGTTTAATAAAAAGAGCAATATCCTTTTCCCTTGTCTGCTTAAACATAAACTCGCGAAGAGGCTCAATACCCCTGTCATAAAACTGCTGATTGGAAATTTCCCCCTGAAGATATGGCTGAAGCGCCTTTTCATTCATTTCGCTAAAAGTGGGAGCCATAATAAAAAAGGTCAAAAAAAGTGAAAGCCCCACAATTACCTGCGTAGGAGGCATCTGCTGAAGAGAAAGCGCCCTTTTAACAAAATCAAGAACAATGACTACTCTTGTAAAAGCAGTAGTCATAAGTATTATAGATGGAGCCAGAGTAAGTATGGATAACAAGAACAGTATTTGCAGACTAAGAGCCACATCTTTTGGACTTGTTGCCTCAGAAATATCAAAGGCAATTTTGGGAATAGGCATCCT
>JBBAGC010000008.1:0-20206 GCA_041655115.1 Spirochaetota bacterium
ATCATCTGCTGTTGTCTGTTCCGCGAAGGAAACGAGCCTGGTTTTGCGGATTGTGGACCAATGCCTCAGGCTTGCCACGTGGAGCAACGTAAACCGACAAATTGGCTAATGGAAAATCTGGGTTTAATACAGGCTGTCGAGAAAAGCCAGAACCTTCCTCCGAACTTCCTCCACCTGCTCGTTCCATAGTATACCGTGCTGATCCGTCCGTATCGAAACAAGACTCTTTGATTCTGAACCGAGTTTTTCAAAAATTGTCCGGCCGCTTTCAGGGTTTACCACCGGATCCTCTGTGCCCTGGATAACCAGCACCGGGTCGTTGATGTCTTTGAGCCGTTTTTCGACAGTTTGCATCAGCTTCTCCAGCTGGCGCACACCGCTCACGGGATTGCGGAAATAATTGATATGCCGGTTCTGCGGCTCATTGGACACAAATTCCACCTTTCCTTTCTCCAGGTGGAGCGTTGACAGCATCGTATTCCAGGCAACGACGACTGAGGCGAACTTTGAAGAAATATGCTGAAGGCTGAGCGGCGCGTTTATGGATATTACGGCTTTGAATCTGCCCGGCTTGTTCGCCGCCTGCAGAAGGGCCAGGTCTCCGCCGGTGGAAAATCCCGCAACGGCAAGGGATCGTGTGGAGTTTTTCATGATGATGTAGGCACGTCCCACGGAATCATACCACTTCTTCCAATCGCGGATCGCCAGGTCTTCCGGGACCGTTCCGTGTCCCCGCAGACGGGCGCCGTAGACACTGTAGCCATGCCGGTACAGATAGTCCGCCAGCGGCCGTATCTCTTCCGGCGCGGCCAGGTATCCGTGTACCAGAATCACGCCTTTTCGTCCGAACAGGCGTTTCAGGAAAAAGGGCGCGCCGATGTTTTTCGGCTTGTTCTCGCCCTCCATGCAGTACTGCCGGTAATCGTCGTCAAAGAGTTTTTGGTCCAGGTCGACAAAATGATCCCGTATTTTTTTGCGCACCCAAAAATCCGGAAGGAGCATCAGCCGGTTGAGCGACCTGGTCAGTTCCCGGAGGGGTTCAATTTCGTTTCTGAGAACCTCGATAATATTGTCCTTTCTGATGGCATGAAACTCATGGGCCTCACTGAAACGTTCCCTGTTCCTGACAATGTATCCCCCTTCCAGAATAATGAGGCCCTCCGCACGGGATGATTCTATAAAACTATCATACTTGTCGTGAGCATCGTCAGTAAGGAGGTAGAATTGTTTTTTGTCCAACGACGTGTGGTAGTTGGTCAAACCTGAGCGGCGCAGGTTTTCAATCGCCAGGAAGACACGGTTTTTGAAATCGTCCTCGCGGATCCTGTCCGAGCGGTATTGTGTCAGGATGCAGGAGAACAGATGGTCGTGGTTCACCGTCGTCATGGCGTAGATGGCGTCCATGTACCTGTACATGATGCGGATATAATGTTTCATGAAAGGAGCGGCATGTTTCAGCTCCTCCGGGTGAAGATAGAGTTTTTCGTCGGAAAGCATCCGATGCAACCCGGCACTTTCCGCGATGTACGGCTTCATCGCTATCGCCGCGCCGAAGTTGATGTCCATGTCCACACCCCCTGTGATCATGGAACCTTCGACGAGCATCTCCTCCAGGGCGCGGGCGGGGAGATCCTCCACGAGCCTGCCCGCCACTCTGCTTATGATGTTTTCCGCGGCACGCACCGGATAGTAGGTGATATTAACCGGAACGATAACGGTCTCCTTCCCCAGGATCCATTCAACATCATCGGGGTCAAAGCCGAAATACTCCGCCAGTTCCAGAACGGATGCCTCGTCTCCCCTTTCACGGAAAAGTCTGAGTTCCTCTCGTATGAACTGTGAGCGCAGGGCAATGCGTCCCGCTCCCGTGTGGGGCGGCCGCCTGCCGCCGGGATTGAAAACGCTGTACCTGCCTCGTTCGATGAGTTTTTTATCCTTGATCATCTGTCCTTCGGGGAAAATGATCACCGGGTTGCTGTCGGTCAGCAGGGCGTTGATGAGCCGTGTATCCCGCTTCGGATCGGCTGTGGAAATCGCGCCCAGGCGTTGCATCATGTCGCCCAGCGTCCCCCCGAAAAACGATGCCGCCGCCAGTGAGAGGGGATACCTGTTGAAGGTTTTCATGATAATGTAGGGCATCAGGACGGTTTCCAGGCGGGTAAAATGATTCACCACGAAAAGCACCGGCTGCCCGGGAACAGCGTCCGTCCCGTGCAGGCGGATATTCATGCCCGTCGCCTGCGTAAAGGCGTCGAGTGAAACCATGATTGCCTTGATGAGCCTGCCTGACAGATCCATGGGCTTATTCCTGTTTTCCTTTAGCCTGTCCCGCCTCGCGGCCGAAAGCGTCGACCACCGTTTTCAACACATCGGGCCTGTTGGTAAAAATACCTTCCACACCTTTCCTTAAAAGTCCGCGCATGCCCCGCGCGTCATTGACGGTATACACATTGATGGAAATACCGTTTTTTTTAGCGTCCCGGAGCCGCCTTGTGCTCATTTCGCGCCGGTCGCAGTTGAAAGCGTCAGCTTCAAGTGCGGATATTATCTCCGACGGCAGTTTCGGGCCATATCTTTTTTTATCGTAGAGAACAGCCACCGCACAGTTCCCGTCGATCTCCCTCAGGTGCCGCAGTGCCCGGGGCTCGAAACTTGAAAAAACGACATGGTCATCCATGCCGGCCCTGGTGACAATGCCCAGGCACTTTTCTTCAATACCGCCTGTAATCCTCCCGGTTACGGCCCCGGCTTTGATTTCGATGTTTACGGCAACGCTTCCGTGACACAATGACAATACTTCTTCCAGCGTCGGTATCCGCGTATCCTTGAACCTCGTTCCAAACCGGATCCCGGCATCGAGCCTTTTCAGTTCGACGAGCGTGCACGCCGCCGTCTTTCCCCTGCCGTCAGTACAGCGGGAAAGAGTGTCGTCGTGAAAAACAACGACTTCGCCGTCACGGCTCAACCGGACGTCAAGTTCGACCATCTCGGCACCGAGCTGTATCGCCGCCTCGAAGGACACGAGGGTGTTTTCCGGATAATACGCAGAGGCGCCACGGTGCGCGATAATCGTGAATTCGGCGCTGGGACCGCTTTCGTATTTGAAAAGATAATAGGGCCTTGGGGTCAAATCCGTATCCTTGACGGCCTCGAAAAAGAATCTGGAGCCATCGAACGTGATGGCCTCGTAAAGGTCCTTAAGGCACGACGGACACATCCTGAAGAATGAGGCGTACTGTGAGGCACGCCGCCGCAGTGACGAAGGAGGGAGCGCTACCAAGCCTCCGGCTCTAGAGCCGGAGGCCATACCTCGGGCACCTTTTTACGAATCCGTCATTCTTGGACACTGTGACGGGGACCGGCCCGGGTCTCAATGAGCAAAGGGCTGGAAGGTCCAAACATGTCTATGCCCCCGTTATCGTCTCGATCACTTCCAGGAAATGGTCCATTTCCTCATCGGTCCCGATAGTCACCCGGATGAAGGCGTCTGTCTTCGGATTATCAAAATACCTGACAAGGATATTCTGCTCCCGTAATCGTTGGAACAGGACGCTGCCATGGCATCGGTTACTGGCCGTAAAAATGAAATTCGCTTGAGACGGAATTACCGTAAAGCCCATTTCCATCAGTCGGGCGGATACCCGCTCGCGGGTTTGTATGATTTTGGACCTGGTTTCCTGGAAATAGGTCTCATCCCGTATCGCTTCCCGGGCGCCGGCCAGGGCCAGACGGTCAACCGTATAGGAATTGAATGAATCTTTTACACGGGTTAATCCTTCAATCAGATCGTCATGAGCCAGGGCGTACCCTACCCTCAACCCCGCAAGGGAATGGGATTTGGAAAGCGTTTTTATGACAAGCAGATTTGGATAATCAGGAACTAATGGTACCGAACTCTGACCGCCGAAATCCACGTAGGCCTCATCCACGATGACCACGCTGTTTTCGTTCCTCTTCAGAATCGCTTCTATGGTTTCCAGAGAGAACCCCCTGCCTGTAGGGGCGTTAGGATTGGCTATGATGATGCCTCCGTTATCCCGGCTGTAGCCGTCCTCGGGGACATTCAATGCCTGATCTACGGGAATCAAGCGGTAGTCAACATTAAAAAATGCCGCGTAAACGGTGTAAAAACTGTAGGTCACATCAGCAAAAAGGATCGGCTTGCCTGCCGGTTCGAAAAAGGCGGAAAAAGAAAAGGCCAACAACTCATCGGAACCATTACCGAGAAAGACATTCTTGCCTGAGAGCCCGCAGTATTCGGCAATCGTTTGTCTCAACTCGTCCCCCACCGGATCAGGATACAACCGCAAGGTTTCACCACAGGCATTCCTGATTGCTTCAAGCGCCCGTGGTGACGGCGGGTACGGATTCTCATTGGTATTGAGTTTGATGTATTTCCGGTCCTTCGGTTGCTCACCGGGAACATAGGGCGTAATGTTCCGTATTGTCCTGCTCCAGTATCTGCTCATGCGGTTTCAGCCTCCCGTTCCGCGGTTTTCCTCGAAGGTCCCTTCTCCATTGCATGGTAACGGCTCCGTAAAGAGGTACCCGAGGCATGGCTTCCGGCATTATAAGCGGACACCGTTCCGCTCTTTCTCCTCCGCCACCAGCGGCGCGTACCTCAAAAGTACACCTCACTCCTCGGGATGTGCGCGCCGTGCCTCAAGGACCCTTTTACAGATTACAAAGCTATCCTGAATCGGATGTTTTTGACTTTTTTCGAGATCGTCAATTTTCCTTTTTTCACCGATACACCAGAATCACAAAAGACGCAAACCCCTGAGAAGCAAGCCGGGGATAAGGGTTGCAGGGTTGCGCCTCGGTACATGCATTATAGTTGCAGTTATGCACCCCATCGGCGCCCGGACATTCTTCAAGAGCCCACTTTTCATCAAATATGTTCGTTGGTTATGCCGGTTCTTTCGCGGCCGTTTTTATGGCATCAACCTTGCATTACATAGGGTAGTACAGGAAAAAGGTTCAGCCAATGAGAACGGCATTTGCCTATTGGGATACCCGCATAGCCCCTGTTTTCGATACGGCCCGTTACATACACGTCGTTGAATCGGAATCGGGACGGATTTCCGGCGAAACCCGTGAAACACTTCCGGAATCATTAAGCGTTCAGAAGGCGCTTCGGTTGGCTGAACTGGGCATTGACTGCCTGGTCTGCGGTGCCATTTCCCGATCCCAGTATGGCCTGATATCGGCCTACGGCATCAGGGTCGTACCTTTTGTGGCAGGTGATCTCAACGACATAATCCAGGCCTGGATCACCAACAGTCTCGACCGGGAAGTCTTCGCCATGCCCGGTTGTTGCGGTCGGAAGCGCAGATGGTTTGGCGACGCAACGGGTAGTGATTATCATCAAAGAGGCATCATGAACAGGGGAGCCGGAAGAGGACAGGGACGCAGCGGCAGGGGCCCGGGGAGAGGACAGGGGCAGATACACCGAAGACCCGGCCCTGTGCGTGGTCTCTTTGAAACAGGAGAAACCGGTTTCTGTCTATGTCCCCAATGCGGACGTCGGGAACCTCACGAGCCGGGAGTTCCCTGTGTGAAGCGATTCTGCCCGAATTGTGGAATCGCCATGATGCGACGACAATAATACTAAAAAACCTTCAGAAAGGAGGATACAATCATGCCTGGAGGAGATAGAACAGGACCCATGGGTATGGGACCTATGACCGGCCGTGGAGCCGGATATTGTGCCGGACTTGGAATGCCCGGCTATACCAATCCCGGTTACGGGAGAGGCTTTGGAATGGGGTTCGGTAGAGGCCGGGGCGCTTGGGGACGCGGCGCCTGGGGCGGCCGTGGTTTTGGAGGGGGAGGCTTTCGAGGGAGAGCCATGGTTCCCTTCGGCGCCTTTCACCCTTGGGGTGGACCCGGCGCCTACGGTGCCCCCTATGGCTATTCGGCGCCCTATACGGAACCGGACCCTGTAATGGAAAAACAGGCACTTAAGACCCAGGCCGATTCTCTGGAGGCGGAACTGGCTTTCATAAGAAAACGCCTGGACGAAATTGAAGCAGAGGCCACCGGCTGATTGCGACGAAAAGGAAGAAGCGGTGCCATGCCGCCCGGTTAACCGGGCGGCATGATCTGTTTGGATGAATTCACAGTGCCTCGCGTTTCACCCGGAAAGAAAACTGCCCTTCCCGGTAACGGTGGAAGCATTGCCGATCCTGACGGCGAAAGACACTTGCGGCGCAGAAAGCGGTTACAGACGAGCAGTACGCAGGCGTGCGCGGGAACAGTCGAAGACGACGGATTGCCCGGCATTCGTATCCGGAAAGAAGCGATCCCCGGTGCGGCCCTGGCCGGGACATAAGCCCTTTGAATGATCCGGATGTTCCCCTGGGCGTCATCATGAACAGAGACCTTTTAAGAATTGTCCATTGTGTCGTTTCGACCGCTCTTCTCGGACATTTCGACCGAAGGGAGGAATTTTTCACACGGGCGATTGTAACGAAAGATTTCTCGTCGCTTCGCTCCTCGAAATGACGGCACCGGGGGCATTCCTCGAACTGACGTCATCGGGAGTACTCCTTGAAATGACGGCACCTGGGGCGCTCCTTGAACTGACGGCACCGGGAGTACTCCTTGAAATGATGGTGTCTTATGCGTTCCTCGCAGTGATGGAACTTAAACGCTCCCTAGGAATGACAGAATGCAAGGGTTTTGAACAGTGTATCTGCCGTGGCACCATAGTGTCCTTGATGAGAAAATGCAGCCCGGACACCGGAGTATGGAATATAAAAGGCCTTCATGCGGGAATACCGGTTGTGCGAATCCCGTGATGTAGGGTAGAATTATGCCTGTATCCCAGACCATGACAGGAACTGACAGGAGGAAGTAACAACCATGGATCGTAATGAGTCGGAACGAGAAACAGCAAACACACAGGATTCGGCAAAAACCTGTGATTCCTGCGGAGAAAAGGACTGTTCCGCGACGCACAGGAAACAGGGTGAAAGCGACAGGGAGTTTGAGGACCGGCGTCAGCTCCAGTCCCGGCTGTGCCGCATTCGGCATAAAGTGGTCGTACTGTCCGGGAAGGGGGGGGTCGGCAAAAGCACTGTCGCTGTGAATCTCGCCATGGCTCTCTCACTAGCCGGGAAAAAAGTCGGCCTCCTGGACGTGGATATTCATGGCCCAAGCGTTCCAATCATGCTGGGACTTGAAGGGTCGGTAATTCAGGGCCACGATGAGGGCATTCTTCCCGTTGAAATGGGCGGAATGAAGGTCATGTCCCTGGGCTTTCTTCTCCAGAGCCCGGATGACGCCGTCATCTGGCGAGGCCCCATGAAAATGAACGTGATCAAGCAGTTTCTGACAGAGGTAGTGTGGGGAGACCTGGATTACCTCATCATCGATTCCCCTCCCGGCACCGGGGATGAACCTCTTTCAATATGTCAGCTTATCGGCACATTGGACGGCGCCGTGATTGTCACGACGCCCCAGAAAGTGGCGGCGGTGGACGTCCGCAGATCCATTACATTCTGTCGCCAGCTTGGCGTGCCGGTACTTGGAGTCGTGGAAAACATGAGTGGTTTTGTATGTCCGAACTGTGGTGAGATAACGCCCATTTTAAGTGCCGGCGGCGGCAGGCGGATCGCCGAAGACATGGACGTGCCCCTTCTCGGATCAATTCCCATGGATCCCGCGATCGCTGAAGCATCTGACAGCGGACGTGTTTTTGTTCAGCACTTCGCTTCGAGCCCCATGGCAGCCATCATGGCAGCCATCACAAAGCCTCTGTTGGCTCTGGATGAGGACGCGGCAAGCACGGATATGCCGGCAAAGACCGGCATTGGCGAGGAAGAAAACCACATGAAAATTGCCATTCCCCTTGCAAACGGAATACTTTCCATGCACTTCGGACATTGCGAGCAATTCGCTCTTATTGACGTTGACCCGGCGGAAAAGAAGATTCTCGGACGGAAAGATCTGGAAGCTCCCCCTCATGAGCCCGGTCTGCTCCCGACCTGGCTTGCTGAACAGGGGGCCACAATGATCATCGCCGGAGGGATGGGCCAGCGTGCCCAGGAGCTGTTCAAACAGCGGGGTATCCATGTAATGGTCGGCGCGCCTTCAGAAACACCGGAACGACTGGTCGCCGCTTACCTGGACGGGACGCTGCAGACGGGCGCCAATGTCTGCGATCATTGAATGGAGCAGTCGCACCATGCCTGAGAACACCACGATCCGCATCCTGGTCGACAACCAGGCAGAAAAGGGTCTCGTTGCGGAACACGGTTTCTCGTTGTGGATCGAATGTGACGGCAGGAAGATACTGTTCGACACAGGACAATCCGGGGCGCTTACAA
This sequence comes from Spirochaetota bacterium, assembly GCA_041655115.1. Lineage (GTDB taxonomy): Bacteria > Spirochaetota > UBA4802 > UBA4802 > UBA5550 > JBBAGC01. The sequence goes on from JBBAGC010000008.1 coordinate 8,334, forward strand.
CGAACGCCCGGATACTCGACATCGATCTGGCTACAACGGATATACTTGTTTTGAGTCACGGCCACTATGATCATACCGGTTGTCTGGCCCCGGTTTTGGAACAGGCCCGTGGGGTTCATGTTTACTGTCATGCCGAAGCGATTCGGCCCCACTATGCCTTGCGGGGAGGGCAGGCGCGGCCTATCCATATGTCGCGTGCGTCGTTGGCCGCGCTGGACCGGCTGCCGAAGTCCCGCTTGCACCTGATGCGGCAGCCGGTGGAGCTCTTCAGCAGGATCGGCATTACCGGAACCATCCCGCGTGACACGTACTTTGAAGACGCGGGAGGACCGTTTTACCTTGACCCCGACGGCAGGCGGCCCGATCCGGTTGAAGACGACATGGCACTCTGGATTAGAACGGGCGAAGGAATTGTGCTGTGCGTCGGGTGTGCCCACGCGGGCCTGGTCAATACCGTAAACCATGTGCAGCGAACAAGTAACGATGGGAGGATACGGGCAATTATCGGAGGATTTCACCTGGTCAACGCCTCACCGCACCGCCTTGAGCAAACCGTCGCCGCCCTGCGTTCCTTGAACCCCGATATGATCATGCCCTGTCACTGCACGGGAGAAGCTGCTTTCACCTTCCTGCGCGACGCCTTGGGCGATTCCGTGCGGGAAGGCGGCGCGGGAACATATGTAGAGTATCAGCAGTGACGAAGGATGCAGCGCAACGCAACATCCGGCTATAGTTCCGGAAGCATGTCTCCGGGAACTTTTTGCGAAGCCGTCTGTAGTGAACCGGAAAGAGACTTGGAGGGTACAGTATGTCATTACTGTTTCGGAGGTCTGGCTGCTTGCGTTCATGCGGCCTGTCCTTTGTGACGTGAAAGGAGCTTGAAAGATGAAAATAGCCGTTACTTCGATGGGACCAACCCTGGATGATCTGGTAGAACCGCGTTTCGGACGGGCACCCTGGTATCTCTTTGTGGATACAGAAACTATGGAATTCGAGGCCTTGCGGAATCCCAACGTCGCCGCGGGCGGGGGCGCAGGCATTCAATCGGCCCAACTCATGTCGGATAACAACATTCGCTATGTACTGACGGGCAACTGCGGGCCCAATGCATTTCAGGTATTCAACGCTGCCGGCGTGAAGCTTGTAGTCGGCGCCGGAGGTACCGTCCGCCAAGCGGTGGAACAGTTCAAAGCCGGAGCATATTCAACCGCCGACCAACCAAACGTGGAAGGCCACTTCGGCATGGGAGGCGCAGGCGGCGGCCGTGGCAGGGGAGGTGGCGGTCGCGGCAGGGGCGGGCGAATGTGACATGAACCCCGGAAGAACAGCTACCACAGATAAAAAAATGATCTTGTTACGCCGTCATTATGAGTGAGAAAGGAGCAGGTCCGCGTGAAGATAGCCATTGCCAGCGGAAAGGGCGGTACCGGGAAGACAACGATAGCGACAAATCTTGCATTGACTCTCGCCGATGGGGGCAAGAGCGTCGAACTGCTGGATTGTGATGTTGAAGAGCCCAACTGCCACATATTCCTTAAACCGCGCATTGATATAACCTCATCCGCGACAATATTGATTCCCGAGGTGATTGAAGAACGATGCAACGGATGCGCTGTGTGCTCCGATGTGTGTGAATTCAGCGCGATTGCCGTGGTAAACAAAAAGGTTCTTATTTTCCCCGAGCTGTGTCACAGCTGCGGAGCCTGTACGATGTTTTGTCCCGAAGGCGCTCTCGTCGAAATCCCGAGAGAGATCGGTATCGTCGAGAGTGGAACGGCCGGCGACGTCGGTTTTATCCAGGGACTGTTGAATATCGGAGAACTGATGTCCCCGGCCGTTATCAGCGCGGTCAAAAAAGCCGCCGATGAACCGGATGTTCTGATCCTTGATTCCCCGCCCGGCACCTCCTGCCCCGTTATCGAAGCCGTGAAAGACGCGGAGTTTGTGCTGCTGGTCACAGAACCCACTCCTTTCGGTCTGAATGACCTGGAACTCGCCGTGGGAATGGTGGAAGCCCTGCACCTTCCCTTCGCTGTGGCTATTAATCGCTCCGATGTCGGCAACGATGATGTCAAAGACTACTGCCGAAGAGAAAACATCGAGATAGTCCTGGAAATACCGGACGATCGAAGAATTGCGGAGTCCTATTCGAGGGGCGACATGATCGTGCGTGAGCTGCCCGAATACAGGGAAGTCTTCGAAACCTGCTGGGAAAAGATCGTTGACCTTCACGGAAATAGTGTACGTGCGAAGAGGGATTCAGCCAACAAGGGAAAGGGACATTGAGGGCATGAAAGAAATCGTTGTTATCAGCGGCAAGGGAGGAACCGGAAAAACCAGCATCGTTGCTTCATTCGCGGCTCTTGCGGACAAAATAGTTCTGGCCGACTGTGACGTTGACGCCGCCGACCTCCATCTCGTTCTCAACCCGAAAATCGAAAGCCGGGAAGAGTTCAGCGGCGGCAAAAAGGCTTCCATAATCAAAGAACAATGCATCGCCTGTGATCGATGTATTGAGGAATGCCGTTTCGATGCGATAGCATACCCCGATTCAGAAGAAGCTGAAGTGCCCTTCATCAATCCGATATTCTGCGAGGGGTGCGGCGTATGCGTCAGGGTATGCCCCGTGGAGGCGCTCTCTTTCGAACCTGCCGTCAATGGCGAGTGGTACGTCTCAAGAACACCCTACGGCCCCATGGTGCACGCCCGTCTCGGTATGGCCGAAGGAAATTCGGGGAAACTGGTGACGCTCATCCGCAGCAAAGCAAAGGACATAGCGAAGCGGGATCAGCTTGACTACATTATAGCCGATGGGTCCCCGGGTATAGGATGCCCCGTCATCGCCTCCATAACCGGCTCCGACCTGGTGCTGGTCATAACCGAACCGACGCTTTCCGGGCAACACGATCTGCTGCGAGTGGCCGAACTGACTTCATATTTCAAGATTCCCACCCTTGTCTGCGTCAACAAATGGGATTTAAACGCCGATATCACCGAGCAGATCGAGCGGGAAGCTCGAAGACTCGGGATAACGGTGGCGGGCCGCATTCGCTACGACACGGCCATCACAAAGGCCCAGATTGCCGGGACAAACGTTATAGAATACACGGGCAGCTCTGCCGGGGACATAACCTCGCTCTGGAATACTGTCGTAAAAGAAGTGGGGAAAGTGGGCACATCCTGAGAGGGGGACGGGACGGGGGACGTACTTAACTTATTAACTTGCTGCAAGATCAGCTATCTCAGGTGAGTAAGTTAATAAGTTAAGTACGTCCCCCGACATCGGGAATTGTAAAGGACCACGAACAATACCAGCCATCGGGATGGGGGTCTGGGGGGCAGGTGATACATTCAGTTTTAATGCGGCTGTCAATTGTTTCAGCAAAAGTCCCAAATTCCACGAAACCGGCCGATTTGCATGGATACTCCTGCAAATCCTTTTTTTTGCGCGTCATTTGAATAAAACATTTGTTTGTCTGAAAAATTATCTTACCTGGAGCTTCATCGATGATATTTTCTTCGTTTATGAATGCATAGAGTCGAAATCTAAGCGCTTTTTTCAAACCTTCCAAACCAGGGAATTCTTCCAAACCTAAAAATCGCTTGATGGACCATGCCTCGAAGGGCGAAAACCTTTCCCACATGGAATCATTACATTTTTTCGCATCAAGCATTCCAGTGGTTTCTTCTATTGAATCAAACCAGACACCGCTGTTCGCAATCCAACTGATACCGATACTTTGTAACATTCCCCGCATGATATCATCGGGTATGGTCAGTAATACTCTGGGAATTCCATTCTCGACATCAAAGTTCAGAATACGTGACATTCTTTCAATCTGTTTTTGATACGCACTTCCCCAAGCCGTCTCCATGATATCCAGTGCTTTACCCATTCCCAGATGGTATTCAACCCCTCGAAACCAGAATGTGTAATGAACCATAAGACGATGGATCAGATCCAAGAACAATAGCGCTGTGTCTTTTTGATCAAGATCATCCGGTTTTTCGATGGCGCTCTTCATGGGTTTCCCAGTTACTTTCTTTGATTTGAGACTTCTCCAACTCTTGAATCGACAAGACCGGAATCGGACATAAAGCCATCCAACACCGTGTGATTTCAACTGAAATACATTGGTTTGCAAAGTTTATGAGAAGCTAACGGAAAGCAAATTCTCTGTCAAGAACAAAACTCATACCGTGTTTGTGCCCCAGTGTATAGAAATACAGGATTTATCGCCATGAGACAGAATACCTCGCAGAGGCATCGTGGGAGACCCCTGTCCGGGCTTTAGAAGCGGACGGATAGAGGAACGGAGGGAGACAGGGGAAGGAAACGAATCTCTCCCCCTGCACTCAAAAGGTATCGATAAACAGCAATGGTATAATTCGATTCATTTTATTGCTTTGCATTCGCCTTCAGGAAAGTGCCCTAAGAATCAGTTCTCCTACATCGAGAATCTCAACTTGATCGTCAAGATTTGCCATTTTAACGGCATCATCAAGCATCACGGCACATTGGGGACAGGCGACAGCGACAACTTCCGCACCCGTGTCAAGGGCCTGCCTGACCCTGACCCTGTTTGGACTATCCTTCCCGCCACCAAGAATATCAGTAAAAAAATTGCCTCCTCCACCGCCACAGCAGAATGCATTTTCCTTGCTTTGATGCATTTCAATGATTCTGAGGCCCTCTACGGCTCTCAGAATCGTTCGTGGCGCATCGTACTCATCATTATGGCGACCCAGGTAACACGGATCGTGATAGGTAACATTCGCTTCAAATTTCTTCAGGGGCAATGTTCCTGCCTCAAGAAGCGGTGCCAGAACCTGTGTGTAATGAAAGACCTCGAATTCCGCTCCGCGACTCGGATAGTCGTTTCTGAAGACATTGAATGCGTGAGGATCAAGTGTAATAATTTTTTTTATTCCCAAGTTCTTAAAAAGTTCAATGTTCATGTCGGCAAGATATTCAAACAATCCTCTCTCGCCAAGGGCCCGTACTTCATTCCCATCGGAATTCTCCCTCTCGGCGAGAATACCGATTGAGAATCCCGCCTTTACCAAGAGTTCTCCCACGGCCCGGGCGATTTTTTTCGCCCTGTCATCATAGGATCCTACATCGCCGATATAGAAAAGATATTCTTGACCATCATAGGATTCAACGACCGTGCCTTCCGACCAGGCACCTCTCCGTGCAGCCGGTTCCTTATAAGGATTTCCGTTCGTACTGATATTTTTAAAATAATCCCGCACCTTTGGAGGCAGTATCCCTGTGTTCACCATTTCTTCCCGGGCCGCAATGAAGATATTGACGAGGTCGTCACTGAAGGGGAAGACGCAGTGTTCCACGCAGTTAGAACAGGTAGCACAGGAAAAGAGAATTTCCTGAAAGCGGGCACTTGTTTGTATTTCACCGTTGAGCCATGCCCTGATCAGCCACATTCTTCCGCCGGGAGCATAGGTATCAAAAGCGAACTTTCGGTATGCGGGACAGTTGAAATCGTCGTAGTCGCCTGTCAGTTTGCAGTATCCGCACCTGAAACAACGATGGATAATTTCTTCGTAGTTCATTTACAGGACCTCCCAGTTTCCCGGATTCATTATACCGTTGGGATCTAAATTGCTCTTTATCATCTTCATCAGATTTCTCGTATTTGGATGCATCCGTTCAATGGCCATATTCTGTTCGTCCACGTTCGGCTTCCAGTACATCCCGCCGAGTTCAAGAACGAAATTGCTCACCTCTTCAAGGGCCTTCTTGGTTCTTTCCACCATGTCGACATCCGCACGGTTAAAGGCAAACGCAAAGGCGTACATCATGCAGTGGCCGCCGGCAACAATCCGTATCATCCCTGAATATGCAAGATTATACTTCTTAGCGAGTTCTGACAGTTTCCGGGCACATTGCGGATACCACTCCACAGGAACTACGGGACCAGAATACTCGAAACCGCCACCTTTCTTAATGTCCGCGATCCGAGCGGCGCTCGTTTGCGGCATTTCTGTAAGCGACCCCTTCACGCCTGGCGGAATGGACATAAAGCCTCCGTCTTTGCTCTTGATAAATGGATCCAAGGCTCGCCAGATCATTTTTCGCTTGAACTCCAACTCCTCCTCGGTATCTCCGGTTATGTAAAAGCTTACATGATGGTTATCCTTGAAAACGGCTGGCATCGGCTGAGTGAATATGAGAATATCTTCGGCGAGTTCCGTATGAGTTATCTCAAAGACAACATCCGGAACTGTTTCCTCGTTATCAATGACGAATATCTCCACGTCCCGCAGTTTTTTGTTGGGATAGAGTTTCACGGCTAGCTTGGTAATGATTCCCGTGGATCCGAACCATCCCAGGAAAAGGCCGGAAAGATCAGGGAAAGGCGCCCCTCGCGAATACCACTCCGAGGTCATGGCAGCGGAACCGATAGGGCAAAGCTCCCCGGACGGAAGTACAACCTCGAATCCATTGATCATGTCGGAATTGAATCCGTATTGTTGAGAAAGCCGTCCTTGACCGTGAATCATGACATTCGCCGCAATCGTTGCCGCAGGTGGCGCATCGGGAAGGCTATGACGCAGGCGGGGATGATGCCTGATCAGGTATGACTTTAAAGCGCCTTGTGACGTCCCCCCCTCAACGAGGGCATAGCGAGACTTTTCGTTGACGGAGATAATCTTGTTCATCCGTTTCATATCGACAACTATTCCACCCTTAAGAGGGATCGCGAGACCGGTCAGGCTGAGACCTGCCCCCATTGGTACAACCGGAATCTTCTCCCTGTTTGCGAGGGAGACAATCGCCTGGACCTCTTTCGTCGTTTCAGGAAGAACGACACAGTCCGGTTTGTGATCGGGCATGAGGCCAGGATCACGGGAATAGAAGAAGGCTTCTTCGTTCTGGTCGGAGACATATTGTTCGCCGACGATTTCGGCAAGTGAGCGTACAATATCATTCATGCCATCATACCTCCATTTTCGGTAGTTCGCCGATGGCCATTCGACACAAATCAATCATGTGTACCGGCTTGATTCCCAGTTTCATCACTTTTTCCGACAACGCATTCTGACAGGCGTTGCAATTAAAGATACAGTACCGGGCTCCACTCTCGACCATGTCGTCGCAATTTCGTCTCTGTAAATCGTTTTTAAGATCATAGCCGTATAGCCAGCCCATCACTTCCCCGCAACACAGGGCGTTCTCATCCTGATACTCCCGATGGACAAGATCGACGCCTATCAGTTCCGCGATATCACGGACATAGTGCTGCTTGTCGCCTGAAAGACGGGCTGAACAAGGTCTCTGGTACGCCGCCTTGATATTCAGAGGGCTGATCTCATCGGCCAGGGTTTGTAGTCTCTCGTACAGGTATTCGTAGTAATGGATCGGTGTAAACGGAACCTCGATTCCATATGCCGGGGCAAGCGAGGCAAAGGCACCGTAGCATTCATCGTGCAGGCAGATCACTTCCTTCACACCCAGGTTCCGGTATTTATCAATCATGACCGGCAAACGCTCCTTTATTACAGAGGACTTGGCGAAGTGAGCGAACACGACATTGCAGAAAAAATCATTGCCGAAGAGATAGGATGGCATCACGTCTTTGAAGAGCGGCCCCCCAACCATTTGAAGAAGCTCGGGCATAAAGCCGAGAGACAGCACACGTTCCCTGATTTGTCCGAGCCTGTTCTTGCCTGTTGGTTCTCCGATATTTATCCATTGGTTGGTAATGGCCCGGGGAGCAGTGAGGATGTTCTTTTGCTCCCTTTGTTCCATTATGAGGTAGAATGGGTGATTCCCCCGCCTGCAGTATTCCTCGCAAGCATAGCAGGTGACACAGTTATGAAGAACAAAAGAGTCCTCACCATTATAGATCTTTATCATCTGCTCGCGCGCCGTGTCTTTATCAACGTCCATATACTGACACTTAACGAGGCAGTCCCCTGTGGGACAACTGTTACACGCATTTACATTAAATTTTAAAGGGAGCATAATTCATAGCACCTTCCTTTGCTTGGCTCTGATCGAGCCAGTTGATGACTGCCTTTCGACCTATGAATTCATCAAAACCACCCGTTTGAACATTTTTTTGAACTCTGCGAGCACGTTCGGTACTGGTAAGAATATGACATCACGTTCCCTCCTGTATGATGTACCGAACAACCCGAGGGTTCGCACAGAATATGCCATGCATTGTAAAATCAAGATAACTTATTGAGTATACAGACTAAAAGGGATGGATATCCTTCATTTATATATGGAACCAAGGTATGGAAAAAGTACCGACAAAGGCATGATGTGCATCCAGCACACACGTCGACATTCGGTAGAGTCTTTTAATTGCCTGTATTTAAACAAGAAATAGCAGATCGTGGGAAAAACGAAAAAGAAGAGGATTATGTGCATATTGTGCACATGGAAAACACCAAACCATCCAGAAAAAGATTTTACGCTATATTGAACCTGGTATCTGGCAGGTTTTCAATAAAGACGGCTTTGTTAAAAGCTTCTTGAGGCACAGCGCGCACATCCTGGGAATGAGGCACACGTAGCGGTACGCCGCAGTAACGAAGACCAGAGCGCAACTAAGCATCCGGGCTTTTTACGAGGCCATCGAGACTGGACGTGTGATAATTGCGCATACCTCCCGTGCCGATGGAGGGCCACCATGTCATACTATGGCCACCTCATGGAGCACGGTTGTGTCAATTCGCAATGTCATCGATGGAAGACTCTGGAATATTAAGTGTTTTAATCAGATAGCGCAACGAATACCTGCTTATGCTCAGCAATTTAGCCGCATCTGTTCTACGCCCTCCTGATTGTTTGAGGGCATACATGACAAGTTCTCGCTGCATCGAGGCAACCACATGCTTGATATCGATTTCACCGTCCGGAATATTGACAATGAACTCTCTTCCGGGCTCCTTGATAACCCCCTTGAGTCCTTTACGATTTCCAATTTCAGGGGGAAGGTGTCCTGGCCCTATAGACTTCGGAGCATCCATGATCATGATTCTTTCTATAATATTACGCAATTCTCTGACATTCCCCGGCCATTCATACTGTTCCATGAGATTGAGAGCTTCTGTTTCAATCCCGGCCACTTCTTTTCGCATACTTTTGTTGAAAGCGTCTACGAAATGGAGTGCAAGAGGCTTGATATCTTCAATTCTTTCTCGCAGGGGAGGTACAGAGATATGAATCACGTTTAACCGATAAAACAGATCTTTTCTGAACTGTTTGTTGTCGACGTCATCCTGCAACGTATGGTTGGTTGCCGCTATGACACGAATATCAGCATCGATTACCCCATCTCCTCCAAGACGCCGGTACTTTTTCTCTTCTATAACCTTTAGAATTTTTGCCTGTATTCCCAGGTCCATGTCACCGATTTCATCGAGAAACAGAGTGCCTCCCCGTGCTTGCTCGATCAATCCTTTGCTTGCCCTTTTTGCATCCGTAAACGCACCTTTTTCGTAACCGAACAACTCACTTTCTAAAAGTGTAAGCGGCATGGCGGCACAATTCACTTCCATGAACATTCCATTGGACCGTCGACTTCCATAATGAATGGCCTGCGCTATGAGTTCCTTGCCCGTGCCGCTCTCTCCTTCTATCAGCACGGGAGCATCTCCCGCGGTTGCTGCTTTTTCAATAATTTCAAAGAGAGTGTGCATTGCTTTGCTTGCTCCGATAATTCTGCCGCCTCCTCTCAATCGCTGCAGCTCGCTTCTGTATCCCTCGACTCTTTCATGTAAATTTTTCGACTCTAGGGCCAGTCGAACTATTATTTCTATGTTTTTTGCCTTAAAGGGCTTATTGATGTAGTCAAAGGCACCTTCTTTCATTGCCAGAACCGCATTTGAAATTGTCCCATATGCCGTCATCATTATTACGATCGTTTCGCTGCTGACCTGTTTTATCTTTTTTAAAACTGCGATGCCGTCCGAATCGGGAAGCCTTAAATCGAGCAAGACAAGGTCAATATTTTCACGTTCGGCAATCTCTATACCCACGGCACCTGTTTCAGCCGTATGAACGATAAAATCCTTTTCGAACAACATCCGAAGAGATTTTAAGATGAGCTTCTCGTCATCGACTATGAGAATCTGATACATGGAGCACCTTTCAATCAGGGTTGACGCAGGAAGTTGTAATTGTCGCTATGAAAACCCTTCCCACATATCAACGGGAAGAGAAATAGTGAAGGTTGTTCCCTCCCCCACGTCCGAACCGACATCTATCCTTCCATTGTGTTCTTTCACAATACTGTACGTTATCGACAACCCCAAACCCGTTCCTTCCTTATGGGTCGTGAAAAATGGATCAAAGATTCTGTCTCTCACGGGTTCAGGAATACCGTTCCCCGTATCCCGGATTAGAATCGAAACGCACGGTATGTGATGTTTTTTTTCATTTTCCATTACGCCTCTGGCTGTTTCAATACGCAGTTCCCCGCCATCAGGCATGGCCCGTATGCAGTTTATAGCAATATTTAAGATGGCCTGTCGTATCATCTCAAAATCAAGAAACAACAGGGGCAAATCATTTTCGTATGATACCAGGAAGGTAATGTGCTGCATCTGGCATTTTTCATGTATGAGTCGTCTTGTACTTTCAATAACATCGTTGATTTGCGTCATGTCGAAGGTAAATCTTTTAGGTCGTGCAAATTCCAGGAGATCAGACACCAGTCGCTCAATCCTGTCTATTTCTATCGATATTTCCCGCGTTAATTCTTTGTTCGCTTCTGAAAGGCCTTCGTCATTTCTCAACACATCCATGACTATTTCGATTCCAGTCAAAGGATTCCTGATGCCGTGAGCTATCCCAGCCGCCAGTTCTCCCAGCGCAATCAGCCTGTTAAGATTCTGCAAATACTTTATCCTCTCATATTCTTCCGCGATATCCTCCATGGCAAACAAAAAACCGGCAATGGCATTCTGGTCGTCAAAAATCGGTGATGCTTTTACATCGAGCATAACATTCTTACCGGCTTTGTTCTTGAATTTGAATGTATAGCTTTTCGTTTCTTTCAGGCCGGAAAAAATGTAGTCCATCATCTGGTCCAGCCCTGACTCGGGCAATGTTCTCATGGCTTCTTTGATAAAAGCACCGATGGCATACTTCCTCTTCACTTCCAGTATTTTTTCGGCCGCGTCATTCAGTGAAGTTATTCGGCCAATCTTGTCGACGGTCAACATGCCGTTGACAGAACTGTTAAACACATTTTCTGAAAAACTCCTTTCATTCATCAACGCTTCGTGCATTTCAAAATATTTGACTGCCACGGTGACATAGCTGGCATATGTGCATGCCGTTTCACACTCATGCCTCGTGAACTCGGATCCATTTTTCTCAATTTTGATAACCCCGATAACATCAGTGTGCACCTTCAGGGGAACATAGAATGTTGAATCGCTCCCCATCGTTTGCGTGACTGCTACATCGATATCTGCAACTTCCTGATCTGATTGAAAACCAGTCACCAAAACAGCATTTCCATCCAATACAACGTTTGTTTCAATACAATTATTTTTTTTTAAACCGTAGATTCTTGGGACAATTGACTGTTTTTGTTCAGGTGACCCCCCTTCGACACATTTACATTCAAGTGATTCCTTTCCAGGGCTAACTAAAAATACCGACGCCTCAGTCACGCCCATCTCACCGGCCATGGCCCTCATTATCTCAATTAATGCTTCTTCGAGAGATGACATTTCCGTGATAAGAGAACCTATTCTATTTAAACCCAGATTTTCCATTAGCAGATTTTGGTCATAATAGATAGCGTTAGTCGCTTTTAGTTGTGAGATTATCCTGAGTATGTTCTAATGGAAACCATTAGAAATAGGGTTTTGATTTCAGCGTG
>JBBAGC010000009.1:0-20050 GCA_041655115.1 Spirochaetota bacterium
CCTGTGACCTGATTTGGAATCAATAACCTCAATAGAGCTTGTACTATCTCTTAAATCAGGTAATAAAAAATTCCTGGAATCCACTACAGCTTTGTTTTCATTATAATAATTTTTCATTTAATATCAACGCATATTGATAATTACAGAATCAGTGCTTTTAAGAACAGTCCCTGGCAAGGGCTTTTGTGCAAAAACCCGTCCCTTACCCTTTATATAGTAGTTCACCCCAAGGCTTCTGTTTATATCAGCTAATATTCCGGAAATTTCCTGAAAATCCATACCACTTAAATCAGGCATTTGATCCCCTGTAAAAAGCCCTCTGGAAGAACTTTTTTTAAGTTCTACTGAAACCATATCCCTGCCCCCTGTTCCAAGATATGGCAAAACCCTTTCAGTAATTTTTTTAAACACAGGCGCTGCAGTTGCCCCACCAGTAAGATTATCACCTGGATCATCTATTACCACAACAATACAAATTTGTGGATCTGAATATGGAGTAATACCCACAAATGAAGAAATATTCCTGTCAGAATAGGCTCCCATTGATTTTATGTACTTTTGGGATGTTCCGGTTTTACCGGTATTCCCATAATAAGGAGAAAAAGCCCTCCTGCCTGTTCCTGAATCAACTGTTTCCTTCATCATTTTCATTAAAACAGCAGCATGCTCCTCCTTCATTATACGACCATTGCTGCCAGGATAAAAGGATTTCACAACAGTACCATCAGGCTTTTCAACACTTTCAACTATGGAAGGGCGCATATACACTCCTTTGTTCCCTATTGCTCCAAAGGCAGCAGCCATCTGCAAAGAGGTAACTGCAATTTCATGTCCAATAGCTATGGAATACTTTGAAAGACCAGACCATTGGTTAACCGGCCTTAAAATACCCTCAGTTTCACCAGGAAGCCCTGACCCTGTTTCCTTGCCAAACCCGAACTTCCCAAGAGTATCATAATATTTTCCTCTGTCAAGGCTCATTACTGACTGGATTATCCCTGCATTGCAGGAATATTTAAGTATATCAGCCATACTAACTTTGCCATGCTCATGAAGACAGTTTATGGTCACCCCTCCAACTTCAACTTCACCTTTGCATATATAATCTTTTTGAAAAAGATCAGGCCTGTGCTCAAGCAGTGCAGCAGCAGCAATAATCTTCAAAGTGGAACCAGGCTCAAAAGCATCAACAACAGAAAAAAGCTTTCTTACCTGCAGATTATAATCCTGATACCTGTTTAAGTTAAAAGAAGGAGCCTTTGCCAAAGCAAGTATTCTTCCTGATTTAACATCAAGTACAACTGCAGAACCCTGACTTGCACGGTGTTTGCTCATAGCAAACTCAAGCTCCTCTTCTGCAATATTCTGAATAAGCCTGTCAATTGTTAGTCTTAAATTCTTTTTCTGATATATCTGCCGCGATATTTCATCCTTTACAATCTCATCCCTTCCTGAAAGAAGAGAGTTAAACTGGTGCTCTATGCCTTCAAGGCCTGTATTATCAACACCAACAAACCCAATAACACCAGCAGCAAGATCATTGTATGGATAAAGCCTTTTGTATTCATTTCTAAAATGTATTCCCTTTATATTAAGGGCTTTTACTGCATCAACAACAGAGTCATCTGCTTTTCTAAGAAGCCAGACAAAGCGTTTACCTCTTTGCAGTCGCTCCTGTATCCAGGAAACATTTTTTTTCAATATAGGGGAAAGAGCCCTTGCCACAAGCATGGGATCGCTTATTTCTTCAGGATTGGCAAATATGGATTCCTTTATCACACTAATAGCTAAAACATAGCCATTGCGATCAAGAATATATCCCCTTCCTGTATCAATTATTTCAGATGAAGGTATAATTATTTTTTCAGAAAAATGGAGGTTAAAAAGCTTGAGTATTATTAAAGCAAATAAAACAAAAATCAAAAAGGCTGTCAGGTATACTCTTCTATTAAAAGCGGATCTATTCATATTTCTTTCCTGCTTTTATCCGATACAGCTTCTCCTGGCAGCCTTGCCATAAAAATTTTATTTAATTAATCCCAGATGGCTGAAATTTCCATTTAATATTTCTTTTGTATTCCAGTATAATATGAGCGCTCTCCCCTTTACAGAGTCAATATCAAGATAACCAAAATATCTTCCATCAGAAGAATTTGTCCTGTTATCACCAAGTACTATTATTTTTCCTTCAGGAACAATTCCCTCAATATTATTATGCCTGCCAATATTAAAATGCGCATAATCTGTGGGCTTGTCCAGGGTATAGGGCTCATCCTGCTTTATACCGTTTATGTAAACATAGCCATCTTTTATATTAAAATCATCTCCCGGAAGTGCTATGCATCGCTTTATATAGTCCTTATGCTTTTCACTTTCAACAGGAGGGGTAAAAATCACAATATCTCCCCTTTCTATTTCTCTTATAGAAAGAAACTTGAGGTGAATCCCCTTGTCCATACCAAGCATCCTGGGAATAACAGGGCCATAGGTTATTTTTTCCACAAACAGATGATCCCCTATTTTAAGGGTTTCCTCCATGGAACCAGTGGGGATATAGTAAGCCTGCACAACATACTGAATAATATGAACAGCAAGCACAAGTGCAACAACAATAGCATCAGCAAGCTCCCAAACCTTTTTAAACAGGGCACTCCTTTTAGGGGACAAATCCTCAAGATTCTGTGTAAGAAGCTCCCTTGACTCCTCTGGAAGCAGTCCCAATGGAAAAGAAACAACTGAATACTTGTCGCGTATTAAAAGATTTCCCGCAAGATTTATTTCAAGAAAGGTTATTTCATCAGCAGGTATTTTTACAGCTTTTTCAGCACTTTTTACTTCTATATATGCTGTATTAAAATGTATTGACCCGCCCTTATATTTATTATACTTTACAATATAATTGATAAAGCGTATAAGGTAAAAAGTAGTTGCAAGGCTCCCTATAAAATAAACTGCCATACATGGAGTTTTAACAAAAGGAATAGCTACTGCCAAAAACAATGTGGAATAAATAAAAAGGAAAAGATAAAGCGATCTTTTAAGAAAAAATCTGGAAACTTCACGACCTTTGATAACAGAATATTCTGAATCAATATCTCGTGATTTATCAAGTCTGAAAAACTGAATCATTTATTTCTCCTTAAAAATACAATAAAGAGCCTATAATAAAGTAAAGTGGAGTAAAAAAACAACAAAAAAGATGCAAAATACAAAATTTCTTGTACAAATAACATTGTACATTAAAAATAGTAAAGAATAAGTGTCTACAACTTTTTTGTTAGAAAACATATGAAAACATTAGAAGATATATTTAAAAAAACATCCAAAGAACAATTAAAAGAAATATCATCCCTTCTTTCTATTAAAAGCGTCAATGAAAACAGGCTAAGAAGTGCTTTACTCAATATATTCAGCCTGTCAAAAATAATGTCAACATTTACGCCTGAGGAACTCACCATACTTAAACTTCTTTATTCCGATAATGACGGGATATCCTTTGGTGAAATACAAAAAAAGACCGGAATAGATGTTCAACAGATTGAAGCTTCCATGAATGTTCTAAGCAATAATCTTTTTACATATATTACAAAAAACAGACAGCTCCTTAACAAAAAAATGGATAAGGCTTACTGCATTGAAGAAATTGCAGAAACCTTTAAAATATCTGCCCACAGTGATATTAAAGAATATCTCCAGAATAGCCAGGAAACAATGATAGGCAGCTCCTCCGGGACAAATGCACTCTTAAAAATCAAGGATCAGAAAAACATTTCCATTATAAAAGAAATCGTTGAAAAAGGCGGAATAACTTCTATAAAAGAATTATCTGATATTTACCAGAATCCGGATTATGAAAAAAGAATACTGGATCTTATTGATAAAAAAATACTTCGTTATTTTTTCATAATTACAGATAGTGTTAATATATATATTGCAGTTTGTGAAGACATTCTGCCCCATATATCCTCCCTTTTTACAAAAAAAACAAAGCCTGTTGCTATTAACAACAGCTTTAATTCAATCATAAACCTTTTGCATGCCTATGACTCCATATCTTCATTTGGACTGTTCCTTACCAAGCAGGGAAGGTTCAGAAAAATAGACATAAAGAAGATCGCTGACAGAATGCTCAGTATAAAAAACTCAAAAGGGGAGCTAATCAATAAAGAGGAAATATCGCTATTCTCCCTTCAACTTTTAAACATTCTCGAATGCCTTAAAATTGACAGAGACATTGGACTGGTAAGCCTAAAGAAAATAGCAGACAAGCTTGATGACCCTGTACAAATGCTAAAAGCCATATTTAACAGAATTATTGGGGGGCATAAAGCTGATGATATTTTTACATCAGGAGTTGTTATACCCAATCCGGCTGATATAAAAACAATTCTTCCCATTTTACAAAAGGTAAAAAAATCTGACTTCCATTACCTTAACCTTCTTTTTACAATATCTGAAAGCATAAACAGTGTAAAAAAACTGGAAAGGCTTGTTCCAGTCAGCCCGGAAGCAGAAACCAGAAGATTTCATGACTTAATCGATTTTTTAACCATAACAGGGGTTGTGGGAATTGACCAGGGACAGCTCTTTATTACAGAAGAGGGGAAATGGCTCCAGGCAGCCCTGGGAAATAAAAAGTATGCGCGCGATGCTGATGCAAAAAGATGCGTTTACATAAACCCTGACTTTACCTTAATGATACCTGATCAGGAACTGGATCCTGTTTCCCTTTACTATCTTTTGGCATATACTGATATTGTGAAAGACGATGTTATAGTAGAAGTTGCAATTACAAAAAACTCTATTATAAACGCAAACAAAAGGGGAATGTACATAGACAGGTTCATTTCCACACTTAACAGGTTTGCAAAAAACGGGATTCCTCAAAACCTTGAGTTTCTGTTAAAGGAATGGACAAACCAGACAATAAGAATAGAAATATCAAGATCAATATTGATGCACTCAAGCCACAGCACTTTGCTTGATGAAATATCCTACAGCAGCATAGCAGGCCTGATTATCAAAAGAATATCGGAAAATTACGCCATTATTGATAAAGACTCTATTGATGACATAGTAAAATTTTCTAAAAAATTTGATGTTGTAATAAATATATTTGAAAATCAGGACACCTGATTAATCTACAAGAACCTTTATTTTTAAAGGAAAATTCCAATCCATATATTCCTGAAGAGCCTTTATTACTTTATCCTGAACAAAATAAAGCTTGCCATTAAGCTTAACCAGCCCCCCTTTATAGTAAGTATGCTTCATTTGATGCTCGACCCAGCCAACAGGTTCCACCTTCTTCCAGTTGTCCACAGTTTTCAAAACAGGAAGTTTGCGCAAATGAAGTTCCTTGATAATACCGTTTTGCACTGAGTCAGCTAAAATTTTTTCCCATTCCATATTGTATCCTGTTTTAAATAATTTAGGTTTCTATTATTTTTACGCTGATAAAATTTTACCTTTTTAAAATAAATCCTTATCAGCTATACTTTAAAGTAATAAATATATAATTAATGTCTCTTTTTAAGCTCCATATTTTCATCCATAAGCGACTTTATTTTTAATGTCAGCTCTTTATTTTCTTTTTTTACAAGCAAAAGCTCCTCATGAAGCTCAAGTGCTTCCACCCTGCTAAGCTCTGCAACATTATTTGTTGCATCTATTATTCTCCTGGCATCATAAAATTCTTTTGCAGAATAATCAATTAAAGCTTCCTGTGCTTCAATAACCTTATTTGCATTCATAAGCTCATTCTGCCTCAAAGTATCAAGCATCTCCTCAGCTAAAACCCTTTCTTTAAGTAAAAAATAATCCCTGTTTCTCATAAGAGCTATCCGTCTAATTGCATCATTAAGATTAAGCTGCTCTTTCATTAGTTTTTTTTCAAAATCTATCATTTTTAAAAACGCCTCTTTATCAGCTTTATCATCAGAATAATTCTCATGACAAGGTCCAAGCACTGTTTCAAAGATTTCAAGGCGCGACTCAGATTCTTTTGATATAAGAACCATTAAATTTTTATATTTTTCAACAAGTAGTGTTTTCTCCAGAAGAAGGAGAAACTCCCTTTTATCAACAGGACTGCCAATAAATTCAACGTGTGTCACATTTGATGTTTTTACATTTGCAGTGCCAATTTTGCTTTGTTCCATTATAATAAATTTAACCTTGCTGCTCCCCCCTTCAAGAGATTCAGCAAAATCTAAAACACTGCTGACTTCCAGGTCAGTAATATTAAAAATAAGGATATAGTTATCCCTGTAATTATCAAGAACCTGTTTTTGGGAAAAAGACGAAACAACCTTAACAGTAAGACCCAGGGATTCTATAGCCTTGGCAAGTTCTCTGCCCTCATAATTATCTGTGAAAACTATTACATTAGCATTTTCCATGAATTACCCTGCATGAATTTTTAAACTTACAAAATAAAATTATACTTTTATATTTTTATTAAACAACTCTTTTTTATAATTTTTTTCAACCTGGATAAAATGTCAAGCTTCTCATTGATAGTTTTACGCAATAAAAGAGCTGACATGCCTGCTAACAGGCAATAATATGATAAAAAACACTTGTCATTACCAGTATATATTTAATTTTGTCCTAAAGTAACAAAAAATCAAAGGATGAAGAGAAAATTGAAATTTAAAAAAACAAGCTCAATATTGCTTGTAATCATGGCAGTGTTTTTTGGATATAATAAATGGGTCTTTTCATGGGGACTCTTTGATCTCTTTACAGACCAGACCTTTACACAGGAAGGGCTGGAAAAGGTAAAGGAATTCAATCCTGAAACAGATATTCTATACCTTCCAGGACTTGGCGGAAAAGATATATTCCAGGCTTCAAAGGATCTTTCCATAACAAGGAAAAAAGAGATAAGAAAATTTATATACCTTTATCTTACAACAGGGCGGGAATATATAAAAGCATCTATATGCAGATCCTATGATTACATGGACATAATACAGGAAATACTAAAAGAGTACCCGGATATTCCTTCGGAAATTGCAGTGCTCCCTCTTCTTGAAAGCGGATTTAATCCCATGGCAGTTTCAAAAAGCAATGCAATAGGGTTATGGCAATTTTTAAATAATACCTCTGTGTATTTTGGATTGAAACATGACAAATGGGTTGAGGAAAGAAGAGATATTGACAAGTCAACCCGTGCTGCCTGTGACCATCTGCGCCACCTATACAACACTTTTGGATCCTGGGATTTAGCCCTGGCAGCCTATAATGGAGGTGGCGGACAAATTAAAAGAGCAATGGATAAAACCGGAGCTTCTGATATATGGGAACTAAAAAAAACAGGGGTGCTTACAAAGGAGACAGAGGAATACGTTCCACGATACATAGCCCTTTTGATAATTTACAGCAATCAAAAGCTCTTTGGACTTGAAAAAGAAATAGCAAAGCCCGAAAAGGAAGACACCACTTTAATAAAACTGGAATATGCAGTTGATATAAATGAAGTATCAAAACACCTTGAAGTTCCCATTTGTACAATAAAAAAATACAATCCTGAATTAAACAGAAACATCACCCCCCTTACTGTAGAGGATTACTCCTTAAGACTCCCTGTAAAGGCTGCAAAGGATTTTGAAAAAAAAAGCAGCCTCTTATACAAAAAAAACATAAAAAGCGTAAAACGCTACACTGTTAAACCAGGCGATACTGTCAGCAGTATCGCCTTAAACCATAAAAGAAACACCTCCCTTTTAATTAAATTCAATGACTTAAAAAAACCCTACATAATACGCCCTGGCCAAACCCTCTATATTCCTCAATAACTTTCAATATTAATTTTTTCTGATATTCCCATATCAATTATTATTTAACCAGTAAGCCGGGCATCTTCGGTTCCAATGCCAAAATTCTCAAATTCCGCCATATACAGATGTGTATAAAATCTGTTTTAATAATCTTTAAAAAATACCGGGAAATAAAATTATACAGGGCATGTATTAGAAATCTTCATAACAACAACAACTCCCCCTTTAGAAGAAACATGTTCATAGGCCTGCTTCATAGCATCAAAAAGTACAGAGCTGTCAGCTGTTACCAGAGTGCTCATAGAACCCGTTTCTACATGACAGCCGTGTTCCTCCAGAATTGAAATAAACCGGCTGATGGAAGTGCCGAGATCATTTGTCCCAAGCGGATATAAACTTACTTCCATTGAACTTTTCATATCCTTACACTGCCCGATATAAAATTACCAAGACAGGGGCAGATGAAGCTCCCTATACTTTCCATTACTCCAGCGGCAGGAAGAGCTGCACGATAAGGAAGTACAAAAGTAGAGCCTATAATATGCGGTTTCCCGTAACTACTCAGCAATTCCCTGATTTCACCTGTTGTAAAAAAACGCGCACTGTGATATACCGGATCCTCAACTCCTTTAATTTTACGTTCCACCCCCAGCCAGGAACGGCTGTTGAGAACCCCGACAATGATAAGACCGCCCGGGCGTAACAGAGAACTCATTTTTATGACTGCATCCCGGTAATCCGGGATAAACTCCAGGGAAGTGACAGCAGCGACTACATCAAAGCTTCCCCTTATAGGAGCGGTCAGGAAATCACCCTCAATAAAACAGGATCCGGGAATTCCCCTGCTCTCAGCCCGGCGCGTCATTGCCGGTGAGACATCAATGCCTGTGACCTGATACCCCATTTCAGTAAACCATGCACTCCAGTGTCCGGTTCCGGAACCAACCTCGAACAGTGTCGATCCAGGGGAAGCCGGAGGGAGGAGCTTGGCCATGGCTTTCTTTTCATAAATATCGTAGACATTCCCGACAGGATTATCATACCATGAATCGTAATATTCAGCTATTATGTCGAAGTTGAATGATGAACCTTCCATTGAGCTAACTCTCTCCTTTTAAATGTATAATGAGAACAGTACCCCCTGAAACAGATACAGAGAAGACATCCCCCGTCATGATATTACTAAGACCACGGCTTCCCCTAATCAGAATTTCATCACAAAGAGGATAAAGCAGCCCTTCAGTGTAACACCGCCCAGATTCTTCAAGGGCTATCAGGGTGACAATATCGCCCTTTTTTCCTTCCTGCCGGGTATTTTGCCCTGAAGACAGGGCTGTAATAATATAATTACTGTCAATAATAGTCAGAAGGCCGGGATAGCGCGCGCAGACCATGATGTTGCAGAGCTGATGATCAACTCTGCCGCCAAGCGCACCATATACATCAATTTGGTTAAAACCATTCTGAAGGGCATATCCCACGGCCAATTCCATATCGGACTCGTTCTTTTCAGCGGGGAATACAATTTTTTTTACGGCTGTCTCTTCAAAGAGAGAATCCATATCTCCAAGAACCAGCTCGGGTGTCACTCCTGCCTTCCGGCAGTGAACAAGCCCCCCGTCTGCAGCCAATACAGTACAATGTTCCCTAAGCATAGCCGCCAGCCATGAATAATCAGTCACATCCCCGTTACATACTATAGCGCATCGTTTCATAGCGCATTAAACTTTGAGGCAGGCTTAAAATCAAGATTTTTTTATGCATCCGCTTTACACCGAATTTGAACCCCAAGGAATATATCATCTTAATATCAAACATCATAAAAAGCTATTCCCGATAGAACGGAAAATATACCTGCAAACATTCTTGACTTTTATCCGACCATTTATCATCTATTCTCACAGAGGATTTTTTATAACATAAATATTATTCTAAATTGGCAAAAATTCATTATCCGTCATTAAAAAGCTGTAGATAAAATCAATTCCAGAATAGGCAGTTAAAAACCTTAAAAAAGCTATATAATAATAACAGAGGAGCAAAAAATTGGATTACTACACAATAAAAGGCGGAAAAAAACTCAAAGGTGAAGTTAAAATCTCCGGAGCAAAAAATGCAGCACTTCCTATAATTGTTGCAAGCCTTCTTGCTGATGGAGAAACAGTGCTGCAAAATGTTCCTGACCTTAAGGATATAAGAACAATAATCAAGGTGATTGAATATCTTGGAGCTGAAACAGAATTTGACAGCACCAAAAACATACTAAAAATAAAGGTCAATTCCATAAAAAACGGAGACATGCCCTATGAGCTTGTAAAAACAATGAGAGCATCAGTTTATGTAATGGGACCACTCCTTGCAAGGCTTGGAGAGGCTGATGTCTCCCTTCCAGGGGGATGTGCAATTGGAGAAAGGCCTGTTGACATACACCTTTCTGGTTTTGAATCCATGGGTGCAAAAATAGAAATTGAACATGGGTATATAAGGGCAAAGGCAAAAAAACTTGTACCTGCCACAATCACCATGCGACAAATATCAGTAGGTGCTACAGCTAATCTGATTATGGGATCTGTGCTTACTCCAGGAAAAACTCTGCTTGAAAACTGTGCCATGGAGCCGGACATAGTTGATCTGGCTAATTTTTTAAATAAAATGGGAGCAAAAATTACAGGGGTTGGAACTGAAAGAATAACAATTCAGGGTGTGAAAAAACTTAACCCTGTTACATATAAAATAATGCCTGACAGAATTGAAGCAGGCACATTTCTCCTTTGCGGTGCTATTTCACGGGGAGAGGTTAAAATAACCGATTGTGTTCCTGCGCACATACAGTCCCTTATTAATCTGCTTGAAGACATGGGATTTAAACTGGAAACAGGCAAAAGCACTGTAAGCATTGCCCCATCTTCAAAGCTTGGAGGTTTTATGGTAAAAACCCTTCCCTACCCGGGCTTTCCAACAGACCTCCAGGCACCACTCATGTCCCTTGCAACAACAATTCCAGGAATAAGCGTAATAATAGAAACAATCTTTGAAAACCGCTTCACCCATGCAGCGGAATTAAGAAGAATGGGGGCAGATATTACCATAGAAGGAAATGTGGCAATAATCAAAGGTGTATCCAGGCTATCAGCAGCACCAGTGATGATGTCTGATCTTAGAGCAGGCGCTGCTTTGATCACAGCAGCTATTGCAGCCAGAGGAGAAACAGAAATACGAAGAATTTATCACTCAGACCGCGGTTATGAAAAATTATCAGAAAAGTTATCAGCCATTAATGCCGATATAAAAAGGGTAAAAGGAGGAACTTTTTAATGATAAGAGGACTTTATACAGGCGCAAGCGGCATGATAGCACAGGAAGCAAAAATGAATACTGTTTCCAATAACCTGGCAAATGTTGATAAAACAGCCTATAAAAAAGATTCAGCCATTTTTAAGGCTTTCCCGGACATGCTTATACGAAGAATAAATGAAAGCGGGCTTGGAATTACACCTGCTGGCTCCTATGATACAATGCCCTATGTGGGAAAACTTGGCACTGGTGTTGAAGTTAATGAAGTATTTACAGACTTTGACCAGGGCTCCCTCCAGAGAACAGAAAACAGCTTTGATCTTGCACTTGAAGGAAAAGGTTTTTTTACCATACAGACAGAAACAGGCGAAAACTACACAAGAGATGGCTCCTTTACAATAAATCAGGACGGGGTTTTAATGACCCATAATGGCAACCCTGTTCTTGGTGAAAACGGAATAATTGTTGTTCAAAAAAACAACTTCATAGTGAATGAAAGAGGAGAAGTTTTAATAAACAGTGAAATCCCAAGGGATCCAAGGAATCCGGTAAGCATTGACAGCAACATGTGGGAAGATCCAATTGTATTAGACAGGCTTAAAATAGTTGATTTTGAATATCCCAGAGAAATCAAAAAAGTGGGAGATTCCATGTACAGAGAAACCGAATATTCAGGACCTCCCCTCCCTCCTGACAATTACAAGGTAATTCAGGGGTTTCTTGAAAAATCAAATGTTAATATTATCCGCGAAATGGTTGATATGATAGAGGTACAGAGAAGCTTTGAGGCAAACCAGAAAACCGTAACAACCCATGACCAGACTTTGGGTAAACTTATAAACGAATTAGGCAGATAAAACCAACCCATCTGCCTGGAAAAATAATACAATTCCCGGCAGATGAAGACCTGCAACTTTCATACTTTCTAAAATATCTACTCCATCCAAAACACCTTAAAAAACCAGAGAGTTTCAAAATTATATTGCGGATAAAACCCTGCTTCAATAAAATGCCCCTGTATATTTAATGTTTATTTGAAGTTCAAATTTTTGCATTATAAAAAGTTAAAATACAGTTTTTTATTCAGATTTAATTACATTAAAACATCTTTTTCTATAAAAACAAAGCGCCTATTAATGAGGGATTGAAAATGTGGAAAAATCTTTATGAGTTTTACAAAGACCGATGCGAACTTTTTAGCAGTAATATTATTTTTAACAATACAATTACCTATGCAGAGGCTTTTCAGCTTGTAGAACAGAGAATAGCCTTTTTACAGGCTCAGGGGTACAAAAAGGGAGATGTTATAGGCCTTCTTGCACAAAGCAATTATGAATGGGTAATAACATACATGGCAATAACCTCAATAGGCGCTATTGTTTTACCCCTTGACACAAACCTTCCTGCTAACACATATCCTGAAATGCTTAAAAAACTCAACACCAGGGCTGTTTTTATTTCAGATGAATTTAAAAAAACACTAAAAGGTATTAAAACATTTTCTGTTTCCATTAACAAAAGCATTGATAAAAATACAAAAATAAAAATTCCAGCAGTTAAGGAAACCGACCCTGCATGTTACCTTTTTACATCAGGTACAACAGGCACTCCCAAAATAGTTATGCTTACACATAAAAATATTTTTGCAACAGCCCGCAGTACAGCAGAAGTTGTCTCAATGTCTGAAAGAGACGTAATGCTGTGCATACTGCCATTATACCATGTTTACGCACTTGACGCCTGTTTTGTAGGTCCCTTTGTAGCTGGATCATCTTTTATTTATCAGACTTCACTTAAAGGGCCGGACATAATGAAAAGCCTGGCTGATCATCCAATAACAATATTCCCTGCTGCTCCTATTTTATGGGAGATGTTCATGGACGCCATATTAAACAGGGTAAAAGCTGAATCAAATGCCAAGTACAAGCTCTTTACCTTTTTTCTTGAATATGGCAATGTACTGAGAAAAATAGGGCTTGGCATGATTGTTAATAAAATTTTTGACCCTGTTCATGAAATATTCGGCAGAAGCCACCGCTTTTTCATAAGTGGAGGTGCGCCTTTAAAGGATAAGTATAGAAAATACTACAGAAACATGGGCTTTACCCTTATTGAAGGGTATGGGCTTTCTGAAACAACAGGCCCAATCATGCTTTCTGATGTGAAAAATAATATTATAGGATCAGTTGGTAAAGCCACTCCAGGAAATGAAGCAAAAATAAAAAATATCAATGAAGATGGCATAGGAGAGGTGTGGCTAAGAGGCGACTCTGTTATGCCCGGCTATTATAAAAATGAAAAAGAAAACAAAAAAGTATTTGATGAAGATGGCTTTTACAATACCGGCGATTTGGGAAGAATGGACAAAGATGGAAACCTTTTTCTTACAGGAAGGGTGAAAAATGTAATTGTCCTGTCATCCGGTAAAAATGTTTACCCTGAAGAACTGGAAAGCTTTTACAAGCAATCTCCGCTCATTGAAGAAATAGCGGTTTTTGGACTTGAAAAAAGTGGTACTGAAAAAGTTTATGCAGTAATTGTTCCTGTTGAAAAAAATGCTGCGT
Organism: Spirochaetota bacterium; assembly: GCA_041655115.1. GTDB lineage: Bacteria > Spirochaetota > UBA4802 > UBA4802 > UBA5550 > JBBAGC01. The sequence continues at coordinate 13,643 of JBBAGC010000009.1, forward strand.
CCTATTCCAAGATAAAAAGTGAAATAGAAAAGCTTAACAAAGGACTGCCCGGTTATAAAGCTGTTACAGATTTTGCCATATCCTTTGACAAACTCCCTGCCAATTCAGCAAGAAAAATAGTCTACAGGGAAATAATTGATCTTCTAAACCAGGGTGTTTTTCAGGAAAGTGAAAATGATTCAGCAACTCTGTTAGCTGAACTTGAAGGAACAACACAGGAAGAAAATATAATAGTAGAATACCTTAAAGAAAAAATGGATGCCAAAACTCTTTATGCAAAGGAATCACTTGCTGACATGGGTCTTGACTCTCTTGCACTTGTTGACCTCACTGTTTTCCTTGAAGAAAAACTTAAAATTTCCATTGACCTTGAAAAAATGAAAAGTCTCAACACCCTTGAAGAGGTGCTTCAATACCTCAGCTCTCTTGACAAAGGATCAAGCACAACAATAAGCCAACGCCTTTTTGAAGGTGAAATAACAGAAAAACCTCTTAAAATTCTTAACCCTGTTCTATACTTCTGGATAGGAATAATAAAATTTGTATGCCACTTTATACTTAAAACCAAAATAGTTAACAAAGAAAAACTCCTTTATGAGAACTGCATAATGATGGCTAATCACTGCTCCTATCTTGATTTAATACTAATGGTTTATGCCTTACCTGTAAAAGCCATTAAAAACACCTATGCAATAGGAAATATTAAAGTATCAATCATACGGTTTATTTTCCCTAAAATGCCTGTAATATGGATTGATCCTTCAAAAAACACCAATGAAATTTTTAAACGCAGTGCTGACCTGCTTCGCCAGGGGAAGTCCATAATGATTTTTCCTGAAGGAACAAGGACAAAAACAGGAACAATAAATGAATTTAAACAGGGTGCTGCTTTTCTTGCAAAAAATATAGGCAAAAAAATACTCCCCATTGCAATAACAGGAACCTTTGATGTTTGGCCTCCTGACAAAAAATTCCCGTCACTTTTTTCCGGTAAAAATACACAAATTGTTGCAGGGAATACAATTGATCCGGATAAATACAAAAGCGTAGAAGCCCTTAATAAAAAAATGTACAATGAAATAAAAGGTATGCTTGATAAAGAAATAAACTAAAGGCATTGCTATTTTTGCCTAACGCATCATTTCACCTGCAGCTACAATTCTTCTTTTAATTGAAGGGTGACTGTAAAAAATAAATTCAACAACAGAGTGAGGTTCCCTGTCTGCAAGGTTTTGATCCGCCAGCTTTTCCATTGTTGAAATAAAAGACTCCATATCGCCTGTTACTTCCAAGGCATAGCGATCAGCCTCAAATTCATATTTTCTTGAAATAAAATTTGTTAAAGGCATCATAACAAGACCAAAGATTGAAAGGTATAAAACAAGTACTGGAAGTGCGGCCAATTCATGTATTTTTACAAAGCCCATATTCTCTATTGTTAAAGCGTAAAGGCTTCCACATATAAAAAAAGTAGCAAATATAATTATTGTGCTTAATAAAATATTTTTTAATATATGCCTGTGCCTGTAATGCCCTGCTTCATGGGCAAAAACAACTGCTATTTCATCTTCATTAAAATTTTCAAGGAGTGTATCACTTAAAATAATTCTTTTGCTCCTTCCCAACCCGGTAAATCCGGCATTGGCTTTTTTTGTATCCTTGCTCATATTAAAGCTAAAAATTCCCTTTATATCAATATTCACATCTTTAAGAATATTTTCCAGCCTGTTTTTTAAATCAATATTATCCAGTTCTTTAAACCTGTAAAAAATTGGCAAAATTACAACTGGTGCAATCTTTGCAAGAAAAACCGATACAAAAAAAACAAACAGACTGAAATAAAACCACCATAGTTGCCCTGCTGATTTTAAAAGAAAATAAAAAATAATTGCTACTGGAATTCCTATAAGGGCACCAACAAGGGATGACTTGGCTCTTTCCAGGAACCATTTTGCCAATGACTGATTGGAAAGCCCAAACCTGTGTTCAAGAATATATGAACCATAAAAGGCAAGAGGAAATCCAATAGCTGAAAATATAATCCCAATAATAAAAATAAACAAAATAAAATTCAAATACTCATTCCCGGTAAAAGAAGCTGCATTTGCAATTAAAACAGCTATACCTGAAAAAGCAAGAATTATCAATAGTACTAAATCAATAAAAATATCCGCTAATGAAATGCGGATCTTGATTCTATTATATTCTTTTTCTTTTGATGAATTAGTTGCTCTATCCATTTTATCTCCTAAAGACTTTTCCCTGCCCTTTGCATTAGTTCATCCATAAGACTCGACCAAAGTGGAATTTGAAAAATATAAAATAAATTAACCAGCCCCTATGGGGGCGACGGATAAAGATTTTTTTAAAAAATAAATTCGTTCCGCGGGGGTTCAGCTAAATTTTATGCTCATTGAAAAATATAATGCAAAAGTCTATATAAGATCCCTGCCCAGATGAAATGCCTTTATATTTTGTTCAATAAACTTTTCCTTAACAAGAGACTTTATAGCTTCCTCCCAAACAGGAATTTCAAAATCAAGATACTTTGACAATGCGCCAAGCATAACAATATTCAGGGCTCTTTTGGTTCCAGCCTCTTTTAAAGCTTCAACAGTACTAACAACAACTGTATTCTTAAAATTGCTTTTAAGCCATGCTTCTATATCTTCAGGATATTTCATAGCACCTATTTCAACAGGCGCAGGATCAATCTGTTCCCTATTTACAATAAGAACAGCATCTTTTGCAAGATAATCAAGCTTTCTCATTGCCTCTAACATTTCAAGGGAAACAACAAAATCTGCCCCACCCTTTGGAATAAGGGGAGAATATACCTTCTCTCCAAAGCGAACATTGCAATCCACGCTTCCACCTCTTTGTGCCATACCATGAACTTCTGATTCCTTTACATCAAAACCCTTTTTCATTGCTGCTTCCATAAGGACTTTGCTGGCTAAAATTACACCCTGTCCTCCAACTCCGGCAAAAATTATATTTTTCATAAACTATGACCTCACCTTTTCAATATGCACTTTCTTTTTGATATTATAACAGAAGGCTCCCTGGCTGCAACTTCCTCTTTTACTATTCTTTCAAAACTCTCAACATCCCTGGGATCAGTTACAACTACCCTGTTTACACCAACTGCTCTGCAAAGAAGCTCAAGGTCCAGTTCATGTGTTGCCTCACCCATAAGAGTAACTCCTGTAGCAGGATTATCCTGCTGCCCGGTCATTGCTGTTACTCTGTTATCAAGGATAAGAACAGTACCAGTACCCTTATTATAAACAAGGTCAATAAGGGCTGTTATGCCAGAATGAACAAAGGTGGAATCTCCAATTACTGCAACAGAATTAGCTGCCATCTTTTCTCCATGTGCCTTTTCAAATCCCAGGTGCATGCCAATGCTTGCGCCCATGCACCCCTGTGAGTGCATAGCTGAATATGGTGGTAAAACTCCAAGGGTATAACAGCCAATATCGCCATTAACAACAAGATCGAGTTTTTTAAGAACTCCGAATACAAAAGCATGGGGACACCCTTTGCATAATCCAGGAGGGCGCCCGGGTATTTCACCTTCATAGTCAGGAACGGATTTAGCTGCTTTTACTCCATTAAGTGCATAGTCAACAATCTCCGGTGTAAGCTCCCCACAGATTGGTATTATATCCTTGCCTGTTGCCTTAAAACCCAGGGCTTTAACATAATCCTCAATAAAAGGATCAAGCTCTTCAACAATATAAAGCTCATCAACCTGTGAGGCAAATTCCTTTATAAGCGCATCAGGAAGGGGCCATACCATTCCAATTTTCAAAACTGAATCATGAGGACAGGTTTCCTTAACATACTGGTATGACACGCCATTGGTTATTATTCCTCTTTTTTTATCTCCCCACTCAATCCTGTTAAGACCTGAAGTCTCTGAATATTCTTTAAGTTTAAGATGCTGCTCTTCAATGAATTTATGCCTTGGCCTTGCATGTGCAGGAATCATTACATATTTTTTAGGGTCACGCACAAATTCCCTTACAGGCACCTCTTTTCTTTCGCCTATTTCAACAGGGCCCTGTGAGTGAGCTATCCGTGTTGTAATTCGCACAATTACTGGCCTGTCAAACTGCTCGGAAATATCAAATGCAATCCGGGTAAACTCTCCTGCCTCAGCAGGGCTTGATGGATCAAGCATTGGAAGCTTTGCTGCCCTGGCTATGTGCCTGTTATCCTGCTCATTCTGTGAGCTCCATGCTCCGGGATCATCAGCGTTTATTATAACAAGCCCGCCATTTACCCCTGTGTAGGAAAAAGTAAAAAGAGGATCAGCTGCCACATTAAGCCCCACATGCTTCATTGTGGCAAAAGCCCTTGCTCCGGCAATAGATGCTCCTGCTGCAACTTCAAGTGCCACCTTTTCATTAGGTGACCACTGGGATTTTACCTCTCTATAATTAAATGCCATATATTCAAGAATTTCTGTGCTGGGAGTTCCAGGATATCCGGCTGCAACATGACATCCAGCCTCCCATGCGCCGCGCGCAATTGCCTCATTACCAAGCATTACCTTTTTATTCATCTGTTTTCTCCAACAATATCTATCTTCTTTACAATATTATATCCTTTTCCCTTTAAAGCATTCTTGGCTTTTTCTATATCCTGAAACCTGAATATCATAACAGGCTTGTCATTCCTCTTTTGAGTAAAGGCATACATGTATTCAATATTAAGTTCCATTGTAGCAAAAACTTCAAGAGCAGCAAAAAGCGAACCTGGTGTATCATTAATTTCAAGAGCAAGCACATCAGTTAAAGAACTTGTAATATTATTTTCCTTAAGTGCCCTATTCCCCTTTTCAGGATCATTCACTATCATTCGCAAAATTCCAAAATCGGACGTTTCTGCAATTGTAAGTGTAATTATATTTATGTTTTCATCAGCAAGAACCTTTAAAACCTTTTGCAAATGACCAGGTTTATTTGATACAAAAGCGGAAAGCTGTGTTACATTCATTTCAATCCTCCCGATTTTTATTTCTTTTATCAACAACCCTTATAGCCTTTCCCTCGCTTCTGGGAATTGACTGAGGCTCAACAAGCGTAATCTTTGCTGATATTCCAAGAGAGCTTCTGAATTTATCAGTAATACTCTTTGAAAGGCCATTAAGGACTCTTATTTCATCAGAAAACATCTTCTCATTAACTTCAACCATTACCTCTATATCATCCATTGAACCCTTTCTGTCAACAATGATCTGGTAGTGTGGCTCAGTACCTTCTATCTCCATAAGCACTGCTTCAATCTGGCTGGGAAATACATTCACACCCCTTATTATAAGCATATCATCTGACCTGCCTGTAACCTTTTCCATTTTAACCAGGGTCCTTCCGCATTTGCAATTATCGTGATAAAGCCTTGTAATATCCCGTGACCTGTACCTTATGCCAGGGAAAGCCTCCTTTGTTAAAGATGTATATACAATCTCCCCTCTGGAGCCTTCCGGTAAAATTTCACCTGTATCAGGATCTATTATTTCAACATAAAAATGATCTTCAAAAACATGAAGCCCGGATTTTTCACTGCACTCTGCAGATACACCGGGTCCCATAACCTCGCTTAAACCATAAATATCATAGGCATCTATTTTGAGCCGCTTTTCAATTTCTTTCCTCATTGCCTCTGTCCATGGCTCTGCGCCAAAAACACCTAATCGAAGTCTGGTTGAAGAAATGTCAAAGTCAGGCATATTTACTTCAAGAAAATCAGCTATATTAAGGGCGTAAGATGGAGTTGAACAAAGCACTGTTGTTCCAAAATCCTTTATAAGCATTATTTGCCTGGGAGTATTGCCTCCGGAAACAGGAACAGTTAAAGCGCCCAGTTTTTCAGAGCCATAATGGAGCCCAAGCCCTCCTGTAAAAAGGCCATATCCATAGGCATTCTGGATAATATCCTCATTTGTAACTCCATATGAAGCAAGGCTCCTTGCAACAATTTCAGAGAATACCTCAATATCATTTTTTGTATAGCCAACAACCGTGACATTTCCGGTTGTTCCGGAAGAGGAATGAACCCTCACAACCTTGCTTAAAGGCACTGCAAACAATCCAAAGGGATAGCCATCCCTCATATCCTGCTTTGTAAAAAAAGGAATGCGCCTCATATCATCAAGAGATTTAAACTGATCAGGATGAAAGCCTGCTTCATCATATTTATTTTTATAAAAAAGAACATTATCATAGGCATGCCTTATAGACCACTTTAGCCTTTCAAGCTGCAAAGCCTTCATTTCCCTTTCAGACATGGATTCAATTTTTCCGTTAAACATTTTTGCTCCCTATTCATTTAAGACTATATTAATAATAAAATAATGTTAACCTGATTTGACAAAAATAAAGCAGGCTAAAATATTGT
>JBBAGC010000010.1:0-20028 GCA_041655115.1 Spirochaetota bacterium
GGAGTCGAATGCGTGGAAATCAAGTGGGGTCAGGGTGCGAAGGACATCGGCGGTGAAGTTAAAATAAAAGATTTAAAAAAGGCTCAGATGCTCCAGGATCGAGGCTACATTGTACTGCCGGATCCCTATGATCCCAATGTCATCAAGGCCTTCGAACGAGGAGCTTTCAAAGAGTTCGAAAGACATTCAAGGGTAGGCATGGTAAGCGAGGAGTCCTTCGCCGAGACAGTCCAGGGACTCCGAGAGGCCGGGGCAAAATACATATTCCTCAAGACCGGCGCCTACCGCCCCGCTGATCTGGCGAGGGCCGTTGCCTTTTCATCAAAATACAAGATTGATCTGCTAACAGTCGACAGCGCGGGCGGCGGTACGGGTATGAGTCCCTGGAGGATGATGAACGAGTGGGGTGTGCCGCCCGTGGAACTGCATTCCCTTCTCTATCAATACGCAAAAAAACTTGCGTCCAAGAAAAAATACCTGCCTGCCATCGCTGTCAACGGAGGGTTCTCTTTCGAGGACCAGATATTCAAAGCCCTTGCCATGGGCTCGCCCTTCGTAAAAATGGTGGGAATGGCGAGGGCTCCCATCGCGGCGGCCATGGTAGGAAAGACAATAGGGCAAACCATAGAGGCCCAACAAATACCTGTTTATATCGAGCGTTTCGGCAATTCAAAAGAAGAGATATTTGTCACGGCCAGCTCTCTTCGAGAGAAGCTCGGCGATAAAGAATTTGAAAAACTGCCTACCGGCGCCATCGGCCTTTATACCTATTATGAAAGGTTGGCCCAGGGACTTCGCCAGCTTATGGCCGGGAGCAGAAAATTCTCACTGGAGCACATCAGCCGGGGCGACATTGCGGCGCTCACCGGGGAAGCGGCACACATAAGCGGGATTAAATACATAATGGACGTCGACGCTGAAGAAGCGGAAAAAATTCTCAAAATCTAGCCTTCAAACACAACAGGGGGCCGGGAATCCAGCCCCCTTGCTTCCCATCCAGCCATGGACGCTGCCGGCTTCTGTACGGTCAGCCGGCATGGTGCCATGCAGCAGGATTCACCTGCCGGGAACCCTGATGAAGCCGCAAAACATCCGATAGAGGGTGGCTTACCGCATCGCTATGGGGCCTATGTCGGCAAAGAGCCGTTCCTGACGGCCAGACGATGACCCTTCTCGTCAGTCATGTGCCTGTAGTGTTCCAGGTACTCAGTCACCTCATTCTCTATGGCTGCCTGAAGCATCTGACAGGCTCCGGCACGCAGAACTTCTTCCAGCACCGATGCAGCCGCTTCTTTTTCCGGACTTCTTCCTTCGGTAATGATAAACCTTGAGCTACAACCAAGGGAGAAACCCGCCTACTCGTCCAATATCTCGTAAGCTCGCAAAGATATGCCATTATTTTGCTCGGCAAGTAACAGGTTCTGACGTGCCAATTGGAAGACAGGCATTACATGAAATACATTCTGCCTTATCAACTGTTGGTTCCGTCAACCACAGATTGGGCAGATTCGGCTGTCTGATAAGGGGTCTGGAAAGAGAAATGAAATCTACTTTTTGGGACTCAATTGCTCTCTCTATGACATTGAAAGATCGGTAACCGCCCACGGAGATGACTGTATTATCTGTGTTTTCTTTGATTTGTTCAGCTAGAGGCAAAAAATAGGCTTCCTGGTCAATATTCTTGAGCCCGGTCCGGGACTCGGGAAGAAGTACCGGATGCCAGCCAAGTTCCTCTTCTTTGCGGGTTGTTGCTTCCCACATACCGCCACTGACTTCAACAGCCGCAAAACCAGATTTTGAAAGTATTCTTGCCACTCGAACAGCCTCGTCTATTTCCATACCTCCAAGGATAAAATCCGTAGCATTGAATTTAACCAAAATCGGAAAATCATTTGCTACTTTTTTTCGGGCTCTTTGGTAGATTTCCGTGACGATCCTTGTTCGATTCTCCGTGGAGCCTCCATATATATCAGATCGCTGATTTGTCGCAGGGGATAAAAATGAGGAAAGAAGCCAACCATGAGCCGCATGAAGCTGGACACCGTCAAAGCCAGCTTCTTCGGACCTGCGAACAGCATTGGCGTAGTAATCTATAATATTATCGACTTCTTCGAGAATCAAGGACCTTGGAGTGCGTTCAAAAAGTGGATCATAGATAGATGATGGGGCCGTCGGTTCCATATAATGATGAGTATTCTCTTCCCCAGCAGAATACGTAGTATGATTCTTTAAAATATTTCTGAGAACTCTAGGACATACAGCATGTATCGCAGGGAGATCTGCTTGATTGATAACCTGCCGACCGGGGTGATGAAGCTGAATCATAATTCGACAATCTGAAGAAATCTCATGGATCGTGCTAGTAAGTTTCTTCAGGCCTGGAATGAATGAATCATCGTCAACTCTAGCCATGAAAGGTTGCGCCTGTGTTTTTGGGTTAATCCAAGATATGCCAGCAATGATTAGTCCTACTCCGCCCTTAGCAAGCGATCGATGAATATCGATCAGGTTTTCCGACACTTTACCATCGATAGTTGCAGCATTTTCAAATGTAGCAGAACGAATCAACCTATTTTTAAGTTCAAGCGACCCTATTTTCCCCGGCGTGAATACGCTAGAATCTTGCTTTTTTTTCATCGAAGTCTCCTTCACTCTCCTCTAATATATCCGTTTCCTGAACGGTGGCATCATAGTTTTGACAGGAAGACCCCGGCTATGGTTTACTTCAAAACCCAACCGCAGCGGCAGGCTGCTGCATGACCATGAACCGTGTCAGGTACCCACTTATGAATGCCTGTGGCCTGTCCAAGATACCCGGACCACCTGCCTCGTTTGTATTTCGTCGCAGTTTTACAAGGTTCTAATTATATTTACTTCAATTTACCTGCTCCTCACTACCAATATGTTCACGGGTGAGGAACAATTAAAATAGGTTTTTTTACCCTTCGCACAACCCTCTCCGCCACACTTCCAAGGAAAGCATATGTCATGTGCCCCTTTCCATGATTTCCCATGATGATGAGGTCACAATTTAGCTCATCGATTTTACTCAAGATCACATCAGCTGGATACCCCTCCTCAAGTATCACATCAAATTTTAGCTGCGCTGTTGTGTCTTGTACGTACTGTTTAATTTTTTCCTGTATCATCGCAGTTGCCCTCTTTTTATAATTATGAAGGACATCTTCCACTCTTTGTTTACTTACATACAGGTCCATCCACATTCGAGTTCCATCCGCAATAGGTTCTATAACATGGAGCAGAACCAGTTCAGCGTTGTATTTTTGACTTGTATAAATTGCATATGCCAAGGCATATTCCCAGCTAGTCGAAAGATCACAAGCAAGCAGTATTTTCTTTGTGGTGGGTATCATACAATACTCCTTTTCACCTTTCATTTATATTGTCATGTTCAAGCATACCTGTAAATGTTCCACAAGCTATCAAAAGGAATTGTTCGTCCCGTCTTCAATTTTTTTTAATCTATAAAGAAGACTTGATCGCGAGATCCCAAGCAATTTAGCCGCCTGGGTCTTATTCCCCCCCGTTTTTGTAAGAGCCTTCTGTACAAGATTCTTGTTAATTTCATTCAAGTCCATACTTTCCAACATCAATGGATTGTGGAAGGATTGAAGTTCGTTAGTAGTAGCTAAACTATCAAGGAACCAAAGATGGGGCAATTTAATCTCTCCATCATTTTCCATAAGCACGATGCGTTCAATCGCATTCTTCAATTCGCGAACATTGCCTGGCCAAGGGTATTCGAGGAAAGTCTGCTTAGCTTCGTGAGCAATCTTCGTAAAATTTCTCCCGAACTTGATATTATACTTTTTCATAAACATAGTAACCAAGGGGAAAATATCTTCCTTCCTTTTACGGAGGGGGTCTATTGTAATTTTTGCAACATTTAGCCGATAATAGAGATCTTCCCGAAAGGTTTTCTCTTTAACACATTGTATTAAATTACGGTTTGTTGCTGCAATTATACGAACATCTACTTGTTTTTTCTCTGTACCACCCACCTTATAGAATTCTTTGTCGTCAAGAAATCGCAACAGCTTCACTTGTGATGCTAAAGGCATTTCGGCTATTTCGTCTAGGAATAATGTTCCGCCTTCGGCAAGCTCAAATTTACCTTTTTTCCCTCCTTTCAGCCCTCCAGTGAATGTCCCGTCTTCATATCCAAAGAGTTCGCTTTCCACAAGGCCGCTACTTATTGCACCACAGTTAATAGTAACAAGCGGTCCCCCAATACGCTCGCTCCCATAGTGAATCAATTTGGCGATCACTTCCTTGCCTGTTCCTGTTTCTCCCTCAATAAGAACCGTTGTATCGGGGCTATTTTTTACAAGATTAACCATTTTCAAGGCCATCTTCATAGCGGGGCTCTGACTGACAATATTACTAATGTCATATTCCTGCATCATCTGCGACCGCAGCTCCTCAATCTCGCGTCGCATTTGTATATGATGCAATGATCGCTCAATTATTATTTCAAGCTCTTCAATGTCAAGAGGTTTTACGAGATAGTCAAGGGCACCCATTTTCATGGCACTAATGACCGATTTTATATCTTCATAAGCTGTTATCATAATGACAGCGACTTCAAATTCATTAGCCCTAATTACTTTCAATGTCTCTATGCCGTCAATACCTGGTAGCTTGATATCCAAAAGGACAAGGTCTGTTTCATTCTTTTTTAAGTAATCCACTGCCGCCTCACCGGTCCCGACAACGGCAGTATCATATTTTTCTGAAAGGACGTTCTGGAGGGATTTCTGAAGAAGTCTGTCATCATCTGTAATAAGGATTTTAGAGCGAGCCACAGTCTTTCACCTCCGGTAACGGGAATCTCAATACAATCTTTGTTCCCCCGGTTTCTCGACTTTTAATTTCGATTACTGCATCGTGATGCTCGAGAATTCGATGTACAATAGAAAGACCAAGACCGATACCATTCTGCTTGGTTGTGAAAAAGGGATTGAATATCTTTTTAAGGTTCTCTTGCGCAATGCCAATCCCGTTATCCTCGATTGTCAAAAGGATCGATCGCGCCTTTCCTTTATCATTTACCGATATCTTGCTGCTTATTTCTATGCGACCGCCGTTAGGCATCGACTCCGCTGCATTCATGAGGATATTAATGAATACATTTTGAACCTGATGGGGATCAAAATTAATTTCCGGAATATTCTTGTCCAGCTTTTTTGTTATAATGATCTGTCGTCTATTAAACTCTGGCAGAACCAAATCTAAAGAATTCAACAACGTAGCGTGGATGTCACCTCTTACCATCGCAGGCTTTACGTCTTTCGAGAAATCAAGGGTCTGCTTAACAATCAGCTTTATCCGTTCGACACCTTCTAAAGTATTGCGAAGGGTTCCTTGCATCTTATCGTCGTGGGCTACTTTTTTGCACAGACTCTGTATATTCAAGTTAATGCTGGCTAGTGGATTTCTTATTTCGTGTGCAATACTCGCAGACATTTGTCCCAGCGAAGCAAGGGTTTGGATACGCATGAGCATTGCTTCCGCTTTTTTTATCTCCGTAAGATCCTGAATCGTTAAAATAGCACCGGATACTTGATCAGAATTATTCGTTAGAATCGATGAATTTACTTCGTAAATAACAGTTGTGCCATCATTTTTATGATTAACAATTTCTTCCCGGTGGGACATTTTTCTGTTATCTATTGTTTCATTAAGCACCTCGACAACGCGACCCCCGATTTCTTCATCGATCGATTTCCCCATTACTTTCGATCTTTTTTTATTAAAAATTTCCTCAGCTCGTTTGTTGATAGAGTGTATCCTTTTTTGATCATCAATAGCTAAAATACCATTTGGAACATTTTCCAAGATATTTTTTACTATGTTTTTTTCTTCGAGTAGTTCTCTGTACAGGCGAGCATTATCAAGAATAATGCTCGCCTGATTGGCAAATAAGGCAAACAAACGGAGGTCGTTTTCGGTAAGTATCATTTCCTTGTCTACTCTGTCGCCTTCAATAATGCCCAGTACATCCTTCTTTATCTTAAGCGGAACTGTAATAGTTGATACTCGCTTCCATATTCTCTCCATTTTTTTGTCAAATTCCGTCAAATTAGGGTCATTTGCAACATCGCGAGTATAAATCGTTTTCCCCGTATTCGCTACTATGGTTTCTCTGCAAATTTGAGTTTTTAAACACAAAGGTTTTAAGAAAGCTTCTTTTTCAGCATTGCTTTTAAAGCCAATATGATATTTACCTTCAAGCTTGGCCTCACCTTTATTGACAAGTATGATAGCTGCTCGTGACAACCCAAATAATTTCTGAGATTCTCTCAAAATTGCTTTTAATATTGTATCTGGATTAGCAGATTGGTTCATCAATCGACTTACCCTATAGACTGCGGAAAGAAGTTTCCTTTTTTTAATTACTTTATTTTTCAGTTCAATCATTTCTTTTGACTGCCTAGTATTCGGATTCATAGCAAAATCAATTTACATGTTAATAAAAAAACGGTCAATATGATTGTCAGCGCACAAGAATGAAGGTCACCATTTCTTTTAGTTCACTGTTTCGACTTTTTTACTGCATATTTACGTCTCTACCATGTCGCTGACAGCCCAATCCCCTTTTAGGTTTTCATCACGGCAAAGGCATGTCAGAAATCCCTGGCTCTATAAAAATGAGGCATATGTCCGACCTATGGGGTAACATCGGGCATTAATCAGGGGAAAACCGTCGGCTAGTTTCCGTAGGGTATCCATGCCGATTTCTTCCACGTACCCCAGCTTCACACAGAAATATAATAATTATTTTATGCGTTGCCTCGGAACCTCCCCAAATAAGTCATCCCACCGTTTATTCATGTGAGTGCGGGCTGTTTCGCATAACAAAAGTGTCGAAGTGGGGGACCGCTCGTATTTGTCCAAGTGATGAGCCTCATGCCCATGTGCAACTTCCGTCAATGCGTCGGGTGCTATCAGGGCAACTTCGGCGTCAAAAGCTTCCCCTGTCTTGGGCAGTGTCGGATCATGGCCTTCGCCCAGCCGACCTATCAAGAAAGCCTCCGGGATATCGAAGCCTGTCTGAGACCGCAGAACAAAAAGCTCTACCATTTACGAATGGTGTGCACACAACCGACAAAGCGCAAGACAGTAGCCGCTGAATTCATTCACCGATTATTCCAGACACTAGTAATGCCACATGTAATCCAAAAGATTCGTTATTTTAACAACAGATCTGGCAAAAGTGTCGATATTGTGGGAAAGTATGACAATATCGCCAGCGAAATCAAAAGCAGAATAAGTGTCGGCACAATTGATATGAAAACCTGCGTCGCCTTCATTTCGAAAAGACTGGCGGACAAATAGCAATTTACACCCACTGGAGGTGTAATGTATCCGATACCAAGGTTGATACACATAATCACCCCAAAGTGGATCGGGTCCACACCAAGAGCCATCGCCACGGGGAAAAGAATCGGTGCGAGAATCAGGATGGCTGCGATAACCTCAATGAATGCTCCAGCAATGAGCAGCAGAATGTTTACCATCACAATGAATAGTATCGGAGAAGACACAAAGCTTGTTATCCACATAGTAATGCGATTCGGAATCAGTTGGATAGTCAGATAATCGCTCAGCACCATGGATCCTGCAGTAATGATCAATATTGACGCTATCAAGACGCCGGCGTTGATAGTGATACGCGCTATTTCCTTAATCGTCAATTCTCGATATATGAAGAATTCAACAAGGTACGCATAGACAGCCGCAACAACCGCCGCCTCAGTGGCCGTAAAAATCCCGGAAAATATTCCGCCAAAAATTATTATTGGCATATTCAAGGCCCAGATCCCCGCTACACCCGCTTCCCATAACTTGGTCGCACTGAATGTCTGATCAGATTCGGATACCTTATGATGTCTCATCACATGAACAACACAATAAATACTGAATATTACGAAAATCAGAAAGCCTGGAAGAAATCCTGCCATAAACAGCTTGGCAACTGAAACATCTGTCACGAGACAGTAAATAATCATTGGAATGCTAGGCGGAATAATAATTCCTAATATGGATGAGCTCGTTAATAAGCCAACAGAAAAGTCTTCACTCATTCCTTTTTTCTTCAGGGCAGGGACCATTAAACCGCCTATCGCTGAAAGTGTTGCTAAAGCCGATCCCGAAACCGCCCCAAAGAGCGCGCAAGACAGCACGCCCGATATGGGCATGCCCGCTTTGTAATGTCCTACGATTGCGTTTGCAAAATCCACTATTTTTCTCGCCATAGCACCGCGTGCCATGAGAGTCCCTGCAAGAATGAAGAACATGATACTCATCAGTGAAAACTTGTCCAACTTCAAAAACATGGCCTGACCCAGCATTATCAAAGATAGGTCAGTAAATATAAGAAAACACACAACCGTTGCAAGAAACAGAGCAAATCCGATGGGAACGCTCAACAGAATTAACGCCAGCACTATGACCAGCACAATCATATCCATGATGGTTTATCCCTCCTAATGAACGGCATCAGATTTCAGACTCTTTGCTTTATCCTCTGCACTATTCCGATAGTACTCACGGTATAGCGAACAAGCATCAATACACCCCCAACTGGGACAATTCCGTAAGCTATCCACAGGGGGAGGTCCATGGCTATCGAGGTCTGACCTGTCATGCGCTGCCATTTTGTAAACTCATAGCCATACTTTATGAGGATAACGGCCACAACCATGGATAGTATATTGGATATAATGTCTAGAGGAACTTGAAGCCTCTGAACAGCAACCGTGAGAAGATCAACCTTTATCATGGATCCATTTTTGATAGCTTGGCTGACCCCCATATATACCAAGAGAACCATGGTATAACGGGCGTATTCTTCAGCGAAGACGAATCCCCCTCCAAACAAATATCGGAGTACGATGTTTACGAATACAAACACAAGCGATGTAACCATGCACAAAAGGATGATGGTTTCTTCTGTTATGGTCAGAACTCTCTCTAGCTTATGAAACATAAATTTTCCCCTATATTCAGACAGATTAACAACCATCGATATAGTTCTGGCGAGATGGCGGAACCATCACAATCTGCGACCATCATTTTCGGTACATTCAATTCGTCTGCCCTTGCGACCTGTTTCTTTCCAGGAAATCCGGGGAGCATTTCGAATTTTTCTGCAGACGCATGCACAATGTTTTAGTGCCATAACATTCGAGCAAGGATCTCACGTACATCCTGAGCCGTTCTTATCCGAAGAATGTAATAACCTGTAATGTGGACATGAATTCATGTCCACATTACAGGTCTTGAATATAAATTAACGTTTTTCTATCCTGGACCAATCATACTCATAACCAATCGCTTCGAGCGTCTTTTTAGCCAGTTGCTTCGAGAATTCATCATATTCGCTCAGCCTCCAGTCAAAAACACTCTGCGTAAGGTCAATCATCTTTTGCAGCTCTGCAGGATCGATATCAATGACTTCAATCCCCAATTCCCCAAAAAGCTTTATTGCCGCGATTTCTGCATTAAAGCTTCTCTCCCGTGATTCCTTGCTTGCATGCTCGATTGCTTCTGTGAAAGGTCCCCGTACGTCACTGGGCAACTTGTCATACCAGTCTTTATTAACAATAAACATATACCATCCAAAGTTATGGTTCGTTTTGATAAAATACTTGATGACTTCTACAAATTTAGCAAAAACAGCTACATCTGCAGGCAAGTCGCAACCATCTACCACTCCTTGTTTCAGGGACTCGTAAAGATCTGGAAATTGAATAACCATGGGCGTTATGCGCAGAGCTTGGAATGTCTTCGTCAGTACCGGTGACTCGGGAACTCTGAACTTTAGCCTTTGCAACTCTTCTAGCGTCGACGCTTTGGTATTACTCTCGATGCCGGAAAGGCCATAGCCGGTGAAACCAAGTCCTTTGTAACCGTACCTTTCGACACCGGCCAGAAATTCGACAGCTACAGGGGAGTCCACAAACTTGTGAACCCTCTCCCAGCTGTTCGACACGAATGGCAGCATCAATACGTCAACATAGGGTACGGCGTTACCAAAAACATTGAGTGGGGCAACCATGCCTTGCATCAAACCAAGCCTTGTCTTGTCCATCATCTCCGGGTCTGTCCCCAGGAGACCGCTTGCGAAGAACTTAGCTTTGACTTTGCCCTCACAGTACTCGTTGACATATTTTTCCACTAGTTGACCATAAACCCCTCCCTGCATGTTTGGACTACTAACGAAACCGAAATTAAACGGTATAACTTTTTGAGCATAAACATTGCTAGCAATCAGTGAACAACACAAGAACACAAAAAAGAGAATCGCTATTCCTGCAACAAGCCGTTTCTTAAAAGACATTTTCATTACCTCCTTCTTTTGTGACCAACAACTGGTTCTTCCCTTTTTGTTTTAGTTTTACCTTATTCACTCCGACAGCTTATCAGATTCCTCCTTTCTTATAGTACTGCCTGCTCAAATAAAGGGTGCCCCCGTTATCATTATCAGGTTTTCGATCTTTAGCGTTCCATTCATAAGGCCCATGTCTGTCGGTTTTAACGCAACAGCTGTGAAGCAATGATGATCCGCTGAATCTGGTTTGTCCCCTCATAAATCTGCGTTATTTTTGCATCGCGCATCATTCTTTCCAAAGGATATTCCCTGCTGTAACCATAGCCACCAAAAAGCTGAACAGCATCAGTCGTCACCTTCATTGCGGTATCTGAAGCAAACCACTTTGCCATGGACGAAAGCATGGGGATTTCAGGGGAATCAGGATCATTGTCTATGAGCGATGCCGAGCGATAGGTAAGCGTCCGCGCTGCCTCAATTTGTAAGGCCATCTCAGAAATCATCCATTGAAGCCCCTGAAAAGACGCGAGAGTCTTTCCAAACTGTACCCTTTCTTTGACGTATTTAATCGAGGCATCAAAAGCGCCTTGAGCAATGCCTAGTGCTTGAGCGGCAACACCGGGTCTCGTGAAGTTGAAGGTCGTCATGAGTGTTTTAAATCCAGAGCCTTCCGGTCCAATTACGTTGGCCTCCGGAACAAACACATCTTCAAAGGTTAGTTCTCGGGTATCAGACCCGCGAATGCCAAGTTTCTGTTCCTGCTTACCAACAGTTAAACCATCTGCCCCCTTTTCGACTACAAGCATGCTGATGCCTCTGTTACCTTGGCTTTTATCAGTATATGCAAGTACGGTGATAATTTCGGACACACCACCATTGGTAATAAATATTTTGGAGCCATTAAGAATATAACCGTCGTCGACTTTTTTAGCTGCGGTTTTCATACCGGAAACATCTGAGCCCGCATCTGGTTCGGTAATTGCAGCCGCCCCAAGGCACTGCCCTGAAGCAAGCCTGACGAGTAATCTTTTTTTCTGTTCCTCATTACCGGCAATAAGAAAAGGATCGCTCGCAAGAGCTTGAGTTGTCAAAATGACAGAGGTTGACGCACAGGCACGTGCCACTTCCTCTATGGTCAGGACCATTGACAACATTCCCGCGCCCGCTCCACCGTATTCTTCTGGAATTTGGATTCCCAAAAGTCCGTTTTCTGAAAGTATCTTGAAATTCTCCTCTGGAAAGATTTCCTGCTCATCGATTTTGGAAGCCATAGGAGCGAACTTCTCATCCGCAATCCGCCTTACCATATCCCGGAGCATCGTCTGATCTTCATTTAATTTAAAATCCATCTTCTTCGTTTCCTCCAAAATCGTCTGCAATGTTTTATTTATACTTTTAGAATAAGTGCTTCACCTTGAGAAAGGCCTCCGCAGATGGCTGCCACTCCCAGCCCCCCTCCTCGTCTCAGTAATTCATACATCATTGTCATCGTGATTCTAGCACCACTGGCCCCAACTGGATGACCGATAGCAATGGCGCCCCCATTCACATTAGTTTTTTTCTTAAGTTCTTCCATCTTTTTCGGTTCCTTTTCAGCCAGCAGCTTCAGGCTAACCAACGTTACTGCCGCGAAGGCCTCGTTGATCTCGATCAGATCCATCTCATCAATAGAAAAGGCTGTTTTGGAAAACATTTTTGAAATGGTTTGAGCGGGAACAGCGGCCATGTATTTTGGAGTGCCCGCTCCGCTCTCACAGGCCAGAATTTCAGCCAACGGCTTGAGATTGAGGAAATCAGCTTTCCGCCGGCTCATGATCACTATGGCTGATGCACCGGAATTGAGACCCGGAGCATTGCCTGCAGTAACTGTTGGGCTCCCATATACCGTTTTCAATGTGGCCATTTTCCCCAAGTTAAGGTTCTCTCTTGGAGACTCATCACGATCAAGCACTATAGATCCTTTTCTCTGGGGAATTTCAATGTTCATCAGCTCCCCACCCGGTTTGAACTTGCCGTTATCAAAGGCATGAAAATACTTTTGGTGGCTTGACAAGGCCCATTCGTCTTGCATTTCCCGTGTAATTCCATATTCCTCAGCCACAAATCCTGCATCAGTTGCCACGGGAGCGAAGCCCTTGCGTCCATAACCTAGTTCAAAAAGCACGTCCTCCAGTTCAATTGGACCCATACGAACTCCCCATCGTGCTTTTTCAGCGCTCGCTATTAATGGTGCATTAGCCATGTTTTCCGCGCCAGAAGCTATGACGATCTCGGCTTCTCCAGACTTGATAGCACGATATCCAAGACGAAGAGCCGTCATAGAAGAGCAACAGGCACGATCAATGGTTAAAGAAATGTTTGTTTCCGGGAAACCAGCCAATAAAGTTATCTGACGGGCCGGGACATTGGTGTAGATTGCATATTCTGCAGGAATACAGGTACCATAATACAGCTCATCTACAAGACCTGGTTCCAGGTCAATGCGTTTAATCACCTCTTTGACAGCAAGTACGCCAAGATCCATACTTAATACAGTTTTGAGTGCACCATCAAACCTTCCGAATGGTGTTCGAACAGCACTTACTATAACAACGTCGTTGTCTCTCATCCTTTGCTCTCCTCCAGCTAACATTTATTCAAAAATATTCGTGAAACTATTCGCAGTACAGATCCCCAATCCTCATTATTGAAGCTGGGCGGGCGCAGATTATGTTGGGTTCTCCCCCTATGCAAAGTGTCATCGATCACGTTTGCAAATTTTCTATTATGGTGACAACTCCTAAACCTCCACCGCAACAGGCACTGAAGAGACCGTATCGTCCGCCTGTGCGAACCAGGTGTCCCATCGCAAACATGGCACATCGAGCACCTGAGGCACCATTGGGGTGACCAAACGCTATTGCTCCTCCCAGGGGATTCCACTTATCCATGCTCACTTTCTCTCCAGTCTGCTTTTCAAGCTCTCTGATCACGGCAAGATTTTGAACAGCAAATGCCTCATTACATTCAATCACATCAATGTCAGCAAGATTCAATTTTGCCCTTTTTAAGGCCCTTGGAATGGCGTGTGCCGGCGCAATGCCCATGATGGATGGGTCCACACCGTACTCCGCCCCGCATATCCATCGAGCGACAGGTTTATAGTCCAGTTCAAGGGCTGTCTCTTCAGCCATCATCAAAATAAAGGCTGAACCGTCGTTAAGGCCGGAAGCATTGCCAGCAGTAACAGTGCCGTCCTTTTTAAAGGCAGGTCTCAATTTTGCCAAGTCCTGCAGGGAACTTAAACGAGGGTGTTCATCAACTTTAAATTCGAAAGGAGGTTCCTTTTTCCCCCGGGAAATCATAACGGGGACAATGTCATGCTCAAAGTATCCGGCATCTATTGCTTTCCTGGCAAGAGTCTGGCTCCGGAAAGCAAACTCGTCCTGTTCCTCACGGGATATATTATAGAGTACCTGTAGATTTTCAGCTGTCATACCCATGTCAAAGGGTGCATATGCCCTCCCTTCCTTTGGGGTTGGTTGTAGCTGATATTCAAAAAGCTCGGGAGGAGTAATACGATACGGAGGAGTACTCGAAGAAAACTTAAAGGGAAGTTGGCTGAAAGATTCCATACCGCCGACAATAACTGTGTCAGCATGGCCACAAAGTATTTTCCAAGCAGCATGATTGATACCGTCGATAGAAGAACCGCACTGCATCTCAACATAAGATGCCGTCGTGGTTACGGGCAGCCCAGCGTTCAGCAGGATCCATCGTGCGGGATTGATGGCACGGGCAACGTGGAAAGCGGAACCGGCAAATACTGAATCAACAACTCCTCTTGCGCAAATTTCTGTTTTATCCACAAGACCTTTCAAGGCAAGGGTACCAAGCTCTTCTGCAGTAAAATCTTTCAGACTTCCGCCTAGCCTGCCGATGGCTGTCCTCTTCCCCTCTACGAAAACGACCTCTCTCTTTTCCATAATGTTCCTTCCTCGGGCGGCAGCTGTGTTATTAATTCTACTTCGCAGTATAGGAATAGAAACCTTCCCCAGTCTTGCGACCCAGTTTCTTTTCAGCGAGCATCTTCTCAAAAAGCGGTGAGGGTTTGTATCGTTCTTCCCCTGTCATCTGATACATCGCCTCCATGGCGAAGGCACATACATCCACGCCGGCCATATCCATTATTTCCATAACTCCCATTGGCCAGTTGCAGCCAAGTTTGAGAGCTGTATCGATGTCTTCAGGCTTTGCCAAACCTTGATCAACCATGTTTGCCGCTTCGTTGTACATGAGGCAGAGAAATCGATTCACGATGAAGCCTGGTATGTCTTTTACAATAATTGGTGTTTTCCCAAATTTTTTACAGATATTCACCGTTACGTTGACAGTATCGTCAGATGTGTTTTCTCCCCGGATAACTTCCACAAGACGCATCAACGGAACTGGACTGAAGTAATGGGTTCCGATCACACGGGAAGGGTTGTCGGCAGCTTCTGCAATAGCTGATATGCTTAACGTTGATGTGTTGCTTGCAAGAATGGTTGCATTCGAAGTGAGGGAAGATAAATTTCTGAATATTTTCTGCTTCAGTTCGAGGTTTTCAAATACGGCCTCCACGACCATCACAGCACCCCCGACTGCCTTGCTCATATCCGTCATCCCTGAAAGCCGTTGTTCCATTTCATTATATAATTCTCGAGAATAGGTCCCTTTAGCGACCTTTCGCTCGAGGAACTTCTTAATACTACCAGTACCACGGTCAACGAATTCCTGCTCTGTGTCAACGAGCGCCACTTGATATCCAGCCTCCAGGGCTACCTGAGCAATTCCCGCACCCATTGTACCCGCGCCTATGACTGCTATTTTTTCAACCATTACCATCCTCCCTTATTCAATTATGCCTACAGACCACATTAAGTAATGCGTCAATTAAAACTGAAGTTTACTTCTTTGCCTTGTTCACAAACTTCATCATGCCCTCTTTCTGTTCCTGCGTAGAAAAACACAGAGCAAAACAATCTATTTCAAATAGAGATGCCGTTTCGAGGTCAGTTTCTGATCCCCTGTTCATTGCAGATTTAATTAATGCCAGAGCCGGAGCTGATTTTGTCGAAATCTTTTCAGCCAAAGCCAACGTTTCTGCCATGAGTGACTCCGCTGGGTATACAGAATTAATCAGCCCTAATTCAAGAGCCTTTCGCGCGTCGATCATATCCCCAGTTAAGCAATATTCCTTGGCCTTCGCCATGCCTATCAGCCTCGGAAGCCTCTGCGTGCCGGCACTTCCCGGCATAACGCCCAAATTAATTTCAGGGAGACCAAACTTCGCCGTTTCAGAGGCAGTTCTAATGTCACACGCCATGGCGTATTCGAGTCCTCCCCCGAGACAGAACCCATTGACCGCAGCAATTACCGGTTTTTTTAGATTCCATATTGTGTCGGTTACTCTTTTTGCATTGAGTGCGTGTTGCCGTGCCTCCATTGCGTTCATTTCCAGCATTTCTTTTATGTCAGCACCTGCCACAAAGGACTTGCTGCCCGTTCCTGTAAGAACCACAACTCTGACTTCGTTGTCTTTTTCAGTCTCAAGCAGAAGCTCTACAAGCTTGATGTTGACTTCCGTATTGAGCGCATTCAGCGCACCGGGGCGATTGAATGTGAGAATCGCAATAGCGTCTTTTTTTTCATAAAGGACAACCTGATCGTCCATAGTGTTCCTCCTCCTCATGTTTTGTTCAGGAATACACGAGAGGGATCCAACTCCTCCCTCAAGATTCTTATCAGTTCCGACGAAGGGCTCTCTGTCTCTCGTACCTGATCGGCAAGCCTCAAATCCCACCCCGTGTTAGCTATTATCTGTTCCACTGTCACACCCGGATGATATGATTCGAGATACATTTCCTTCGTATCTTTGCAAAAACGAAATACTCCCATCGTCGAAACCACAACACTGGGACCGCCACCAGGAAACCCCATGAGTTCGCGTTCATTACCACCATTGAAATAACCGGGCGTCGTTATAAAATCTACTTTCTCGGCAAACCGCTTCTTCTGATGGATCATCATGATAATGGTTCTTTTACAACCTGCACCGATGTCATTCGAACCGCCACTTCCGGCAAACCGCACCGTCGGATTGTAATAATCGCCTATGACATGCGCATTAAGATTTCCATATTTGTCAATTTGAGCCCCTCCGAGAAATCCTACATCCAAATCTCCATTATGAACCATTCCCAGCCCCTCTAGGAGTCCTCCCTGCATGGCCGCGCCGGGAACCAGCACGTCATCCGCAACCGAAAAAGGCGTAACAATTGGTTTACAATCAAGGCTCCCAGCTTCATAGATCGCCACTAAATTAGGGGCATGCGTTTTCTGCGCCAGGAATGCAGCCAACAGGGGCAGTCCCGTACCTATGATGACCCTTTCATTGTCTTTGATCTCCCTAGCTGCCGCAACGGTCATCAATTCCTGCAATGTAAAATCATTATAATTAACAGACACAACGAGCCTCCTTTAAAATCCATAATTGACACAACCGGAACTCATATCCCGCGCCTTCAGGCTCAAGAATTTCTTCATTCCGAAGGTATCAATGTATTTTTTCAAGTATTCTTCACGATCAGCAACGCCGTAGACCCATTGATCCATAAATTCTTTCCAGCCATCTTCAGTCCTCGACTCATGAATGTATTTAAATATAAACTCTCGATCGACACCATAATAACCTTGACAGTGTTTGGGATGGGAAGCGAAGGGGGCTTCAATAACAGCGGCAACTTTGTAATTGGGAATGGCTGTCCGGTTCGGGTCGCGGCCAATCGAATCCCGACTCACGATTTCTTCTACAGAAACGATAACCTGTTTACATGCCCACATACTCCACGGAGCATCCCCCATGAGGCCCCACATTTGGAAATTGCCTTCCTCGTCAGCCCGCTGAGCATGGATATAACCCACATCCGCTGTGAGAGCGGGAACGAGGGTATGCTCAATACCCGAACCAAACGGGTCTTTCATGAGCTTAACTTTGTTCTCTCCCATCCACGAAGAGTAATTCATCATGTCACTGCCCTTCAGGGAATGAACAGGGACGTAGGGGATCCCAAGAGCGCCGGCCAAAAATCGTAACGTCATGGTAAAATTGCTATAATCTTCGATTTCAATTTTGTGTGGAATTCCTTTTTCCACCGCCCTTCTGAAGCAATAAAGTGGACCGAATACCTCCATCCAGACGTAGGAAGAAACAACCCGGTCAACACATCCTGCGCCGATCAATTGATCGGCATGTTCATTAAAACTGGGCGCGCAAATGGTAAGGTGTTTCTTCCCTTGTCGAATTATTTCGTGGGTTATGTCATAGGCAATGGTATGAAAAAAACTGCCTATAGAAACCGTCATCCCGTCATTAATGAATTTCGATACTGCCTCCTGTGCACTCATGACTTTTGAAACTTTCATGAAACCATCCTCCTGTAGCCACTGGCCGATCTTCAGCAAAATAGAGCTTCTCCGAAAAAGCACCAATTCCCTATAATAATTCAATTTTTCATGAAACAGTCTCCTAAAATGATCCATTGAAGCAAGACGTAATGAGGTGAACACGTGCCACCCTGATGCACTAACTTTTTATGAACCTCGTTTATCACCATACTTTTAAAAATTAGAAACTTTCTTCATTATTACCCCTACAACGATACATATAAGGATAATCGATTGATAAGATAGTCTGACTCTGTTACTTGTTTATCAAAAACAGGAACAGGAGGTCGGCCATGATACCGGGAAACCGAGTTGAGAATGGCAGTTTTCCCATTCCGAAACTGTTGATCAACAAGGAAGACATTACTTGTTTTATGGAAGAGTTCAAAGGATTTCACGCACAGTTTGCCGACTGTTTTTCCCGTGAGGAGCCACGGGAGAATTTTTATCAGTATATGGCAGGCCAGATGAGCCAACTGGAGAGAAAATCCGTTGAGCCGATCGCTCTGAACGTGGAGAGCGCCAAAGTGCGGGCCATGCAGCACTTCCTGAGCGATATCCCTTGGAAAGAGGAACGGATTCTTTCCCGATACCACGGCATGATTTCCGATGATCTGGGTGATGCCGAGGGGGTGCTGCTTTTCGATGAATCGGGCTTCGTGAAGAAAGGGAATGATTCCGCCGGGGTTTTCCGGCAGTACTGCGGCAATGCGGGAAAAGTGGAGAACTGTCAGGTGGGCGTCTATGCGGCCTATGCCTCGCGCCACGGGTACGGTTTTTTGGATAACCGTCTGTTTATTCCGGAGCAGTGGTACGGCGAAGATTATGCCGAGCGCAGGAGGAAGTGCCGACTTCCCGCCGAGAGTTCTTTCAAGACGAAACCGCAGTTGGCCGTGGAGATGCTGGAGAAGATCGTCGACGAGGGGGTGATCCCTTTCCGATACGTAGCGGCGGATTCGATGTACGGCAACAGCCCGGAGTTTCTGGATGCGGTAGAAAAGATTCCCTGGGCGACGTACTTTATCGCCCTTCCCTGCGACACACTTTGCTGGCTGCAGGGCCCGGCGGTTCTGGAGAAGTCCTGCCGGTACGGCGGGGAGAGGAGGACGAAGCGCATCCTTGCGGAAACCGAAAAAAAGCCAGTCACCTTTGAAAAGATCGCCAGGGAAACGAACGATTACTTCTGGTATCGCCGGATGGTCTCCGAAGGAACGAAAGGACCGGTAGTCTACGAGTTCATGAAGCGCCCTGTCGTTTTGTCCAAAAACGGGAAACCCGGCCGGCCGGTTTGGCTGATCATTCGCAGAGGTCTTGGGGAGGGCGCTGCTTATTCCTGCTTCATCTCGAACGCCGGCAGATCCACGCGCCTGAAAACCTTCGTCTGGCTTGCAGGGATTCGCTGGGCTATCGAACAGTGCTTTGAGGAAGCCAAATCGGATCTGGGAATGGATCATTACGAGGTGAGGAAGTTTCCCGGGTGGCGACACCATATGCTGACCTGCATGCTGGCTCATTTTTTCCTCTGGCACATGAGAATCCGGTTGGGAGGAAAAAGCACCAGCTATTACGCTGTCGCAGCTCAGGCTGCTCATCAGCGCGGTATTGCCTATGAAGGTTTTTGATGCCACGGCTCTCATTGAACTCGTCTTATGGGTACAGATGAAAAACCATCGGACTTATCTCTCTCATCGAAAACGAAAACTGGCTGCATTAGAGATGCGGCTTTATGTATCGTTGTAGGGGTAATATGCGCAATTTTTTTCCACCGTCTATCAAATCTCTCCGTCTTTAGGATTTTAAATAGCATGAAACATGCCACAACCTGCAAATCTCCTTAGGTCTTTTTTTTGTTTGGTTTATCTTGATAAAGCATCCTGCAGGAACATGGAAGCGACGTCTTTAATTGAACAGCATTTATCGCTAATGTCTAAAATTAGACACCAAACTCCGATATTAGAGGCATACCCTCCCGTTGCCTCATGAATAAATGTTACCCAAGGGGTATTTATGAGCCCACAATCCAAGCATGAGTATACTGAAAGAATCCATTTACCTTAGTCGCCTCTGAAGAACCTTTTAACCGGCGAATATTATTTGACAATATATCTTTTTAATGCTATGTAATTTGCAAGATTTTAACCATTAACCCTCATTTTTCTTGCAAATTACACAAATGAAACCAAGACAATCAGAAAGCAAAAACA
>JBBAGC010000011.1:0-15290 GCA_041655115.1 Spirochaetota bacterium
ACTGGTTTTTTCAGCTATAAAATCAGCAATGTGATAAAGATGTATAATTTCCTGATTTATAAGATCAGTTTCTTCTCCTGTTAAAATCAGCTGGTAAAATATTGGGGAATCTTTTATAAGATTCAGATATTTATCGATTTCATCATACTGTTCAAAAGGAATAATAATCAGTGTTAAAAGAGAGTAGTTTTCATTTTTATGAAGCAGGGAATCTATTTTTTCCGTAATATTATCGCAGTATACAACAGAAACCTTGGGCTTAAAAGAAAAATTAAACTGATCTTTTATGCTGTTGTGGACTAAAATTTTTTTAATTATCTGTTTTTTTTTATTTTTCATCTTGGCTTTGATTTTTTTTATAAGGCATATTTTAAACTTACAGGTTAATATGTTGTAAATATCAATTATTTGCAAGTTATATTTTTTTATTTACTCTTGACATTATTATATTTATTAAAATAAACCTGTTTATCTACATGCTGGTTGCAGGCAAATTGTAACATAAAATTGTGAAGGATAAAATGCCCTTAGATAAAAAAGAAATTGATAAGCTTATAGCAAAACTCAGGGAAAAATATAAAGATTATTCTCAAAAGTATAATTCAACCTGGTTTGATCTTAATGCCTTTGATGAAAGGTTTTCCATGGCAATAAAAGAAAGGATGAATCTGGAAGGTTTTATTTTGGCAGAGATTACCAATTTTGAAAAAATTAAACAGAAGTATGAAACCAGAAAAAAGTTAAAGGAGAATAGTTTTACAAAAGAGGTGGATCGTATTATTGAGGAAAATACAGCAAGAATAAAAAAATATCCTTCAGTTGTGTTTCATCCTTTATGCGGGCTGGAAATATCCCATTTTTATGGTGCAATGCTTGAATTTACCAATGATTTTTTTCCTGTTTTAAGAATGCTTCTCCTTGATTCATCTATTAGAGAATATCTTTTTAAAGTTGAGGAAAAACTGGAGTTTTTTGTATCTCCTGTTAATGGGAAAAATTCAAAAAGAATTGAGGATCATATTCTTTTGCTTAACAGAATTAGAGTGAAAGAAATTGAAATTGAAAAAGACAGAAATGATTATTTAAAAGAATGCGCTTTTATACTTCATGAGATAATCGATCTTTGTGAAGGCTTAATGGATAGTGGAAACGATGTTTGGGCAGTGCCTGTGACCTTTTCAAAACTTTATGTGGAGGAGGGAAAAAAAAGAAGGGTTGTTGATAATTTTAAAGGGCTTACAGGATATGGAGCATTTTTAAAAATAAAGGATAGAGCCCTGGCTGTAATTGAAGATTTCAGGTTACTGGCTTTTAGGCGTATGAATTAGATTTTTTTTATGCAGATTAAAGTTATGTCATCCTTTTGTGGTTTGTATCCATTAAATTCATAAAAATTTCCCAGAGTATTATGAATTATTTCATTTGATGACATATTGTCAATTTCATGGAAAGCATTGATCAGCCCTTCTGTTCCCATCATTTTATTTTCGTTTGCATCCATTTCTTCTGTTATTCCATCTGTGTATAAAAATAAAAAATCTCCCTTTTCCATATATATGATTTCATCTTTATAGGATTCATTTTTAAACATTCCTATCATGGGGCTTTGGCCTGTAACAATTGAAATTTTTTTGTTTGCTGCGCGATAAAGCAGTGCTTCTGGATGCCCTGCTGAAACAAAGAGAAGGTGATTGGTTTTTAAGAAAACCTGTATTACCTGTGCTGTGCAGAATAAGTGGTGATCTGCCTGGGATTTAACAAGGCTTTGGTTCACCTCTGATACTACTTCAGATGGTTTTTTCCCAGGGGCAGATTTTTCCCTGAAAAGGGTTCTTATCTGTTTTCCAACGTATGAGGAGGATACTCCATGTCCTGAAACATCACATAGGATAATCTGGTATGTATCATCATCTAAAAAAAATCCGTCAAAAAAATCCCCGGAAAGTTCCTGTGCAGGCATAAAGGATGATGCTGTATCATAACCTGTTATAACTCTAAAATCAGGGAGCTGGGATACTTCAAGCTTTCGGATTATTGTTATTTCTTTTTTGAAATTGTTGTTTATTTCGCGCAGTTCATTCTGTATTGCCAGCCTGTCATTTATTAAGTTTATGTATTCTGTGTATAAAGAAATAATTTCCTTGTCATTTGTTACAAAAGGTTCGTCTCTCTCAATGAGGATATAGCCATAGATTGTGTTTTTAAATTTAACTGAAAAAAGGCAGGTGTAAATTTTTTGATTACCTTTTTTGAATGTGAAATAGTTTATATCTTTTTCAGAAAGGGAGGAGAAGTTGCTTTTTACATGGATTTCTTTAAAGTTTACAAATGGATAATTTTTATTGGTTCGCTTTTGTATTATGCTTAAAGGTACTTTCTTTTTTACCTTTATTATTTCCAGATAGGTGGTATCAATCATGCTGGAAATTTTTTCTGCATTTTGAAGCACTGTGTCCGGATCTGTGGACTGCAATGCTTTGCGCACATAATCTCCTAATTTGTAAAGCTGTATGTTGTAGTCAAGCTGGGTCTGATATGCCATTATGAGGTTTTCCCTTACATCCATTATGCGGTTGATGTTTTTTATTTTGGATTTAAGTTCAAACTGGTTAAAGGGCTTGCGAAAATATTCATCAGCACCATTGGAGTAGGCTTCTTCAAGGGTTTTGTCATCAGTTTTGGCTGTCATTATTATAAAAAAACATTCTCTGTGTGCAATATTGCTTTTAAGTTCTCTGCACAGATCAATACCGTTTCCATCAGGCAAATTTACATCAAGGAGAAAAATATCAGGCTGGAACTGGTTAAGCTTTTTTTTTGTTTCAGCAATGTCCCTGGCATATTCGATTTTATAAAGATGACCAAGGGTTGTTTTTATATATTCTCTTGCTACAGGGTCATCATCTAAAGCAAGAATCTTGTAATGTTTTTTTCTGCTAAAAGGCATTGTTTACATAATCTCACATTAAAGCTAAAAATTTCATTTAATCACTATATTAACCTATCTATTAAATAGAAATAATACAAGAAATAATTCATTATTTTTTCAATTTTCTAATTGAAAAATAACGCTGTTTAATTTAATAGCTTTATAGTGAATATTCCAATCTTTGGGCGTGCATTTTTATCAATAATATGGGAAAATTTATGGAGTATTTTCTATAGAAGTTATTTATTGTTAATATAATATATCCGGGACTATTTATTTTTGCTATTTTTTTATCTTTACTCCCAATAATGAAGCCTTTCTTAAGATTGAATATGGCTGTGTAATAGGAATAACAGTTTATCCAGGTTCAATAATGGATGTTATTGAAAATACATAGCAATTCCCATTGAGAATAAAATCCCCGGAGCAGAAAAAACAGGCACTATGTATTGGAGACAGCTATAAATGGATTATTCATTACTTACTTTAATTTTTTTTAATGTATCAGGGGGGCTGGCAATTTTTCTCCTTGGTTTAAGCTATATGTCAGGGGGGATTCAGGCTGTTGCTGGCTTAAAGTTGAGAAAACTTATAAGTGCAGTAACAAATAACAGAATAATGGCTATTGGAGTTGGATTTTCTGTAACAGCTTTGATTCAGTCAAGTTCTGCAACTTCGGTTATGGTTGTCAGCTTTGTAAATTCCGGAGTAATGACTCTTGTTCAGGCAATAGGGGTTATTCTTGGCGCTGATATTGGTACAACTGTTACAGGGTGGATATTTGTTCTGGACATAGGGCTTTATGCTCTTCCTGTAGTGGGTGTGTTTGGTATTCTTTATCTTTTTGCAAAAAATGAAAAATTCAAATATATTTCCATGATGCTCATGGGTCTTGGTATGATTTTTTTTGGCATGGAGCTGATGAAATCAGGATTTATGCCCTTAAGGGAGGTTGAGGCATTTCTTAATCTTTTTATCAGGTTCAGGCCAGATCATTTTACAGGGCTTATTGCCTGTGCCTTGATTGGAGCCTTTATTACAGGCCTTGTTCAGTCTTCGGCTGCTTCTGTAGGGATTGTAATGGGTATGGCATCAACAGGGGTGCTGAATTTTGAAACATCAGTTGCTCTTGTTATGGGGATGAATCTTGGTACAACATCAACGGCTCTTTTGGCTTCCATGGGTGCTTCTGTAAATGCAAAAAGGGCAGCATATGCTCATACCCTGATTAAAGCAATAGGGCTTGTCTGGGTTTTACCCCTTTTTCCTTTTTTCCTTAAAATCATTCCAGTAATGGTTGGTCATGACCCTGGCACTATTCGTATGCAAAACGGAGTTGAGACTTTTCCCTTTATGTTTCAGGGTATAGCAATTGCTCATACAATTTTTAATATCTTAAACGTATTATTGCATTTACCCTTTGTAAAGCAGATGGCTCTTCTTTTGGAAAAACTGGTTCCTGAGCACTCAAAGGACAAGCAGGTTGAATTTACAAAATTCGATACAAGAATGCTTGGTTCTCCTGTAATTATAATTGAACAGTCCAGGCGGGAAGTAATAAATATGGGCAACAGTATTCTTGGCATGTTTAATGATTTGGAAACAGTAATACAAAACGGATTTGATGAGGAAAAGTGCATAAGGGCTGTTTTTAGAAAAGAGGAGGAGCTGGATGTTGTGCAAAAGGAGATATCCATATTCCTGGTTGAAATAATATCAAAGGATTTACCCTATGCCCAGATTGTAGAAGCACAGGCTCAGCTTAGAATAACTGATGAATATGAATCAATAAGCGATTATATTGCAAATATTATGAAGCTGCTTCTTAAACTTCGGGATAATAATATGAAGCTAAGCAATATCAAAATAAACGAATTAACCGGAATCCTCAATGAGCTTATGAAGTATTTTGATTATATAAATAATTCAGTTATCTTTGATAAAGGACTTGATACTACCTATGTTTACGCAGAGGGGAAAGCTATTACCCATCATTTCAGAGATCTTCGAAACAGGCATTTACACCGCCTTGAGAATGAAAAGGTTGAACCTTTGATGATTGTAACCTATATGAATATTTTAAACAGCTTCAGGCGGATAAGGGATCATGCTGTAAATGTTGCAGAGGTAATGATTGGGGACAGGTAGCCTTGAATTCTTTTTCAGAACAAATATATTTGACATTCTGGTTCAGGGAGTTAATCTGCCCCTAATTTAATACACAGGGGTTTTCTATGAATAATTCGTTTAAAATTTTACCAGCCTTTATTCTTTTTTTAATTTTATCTGTACCTGTTTTTTCTGTTGAGCCCGCATCTATAGAAAATCCCTCTGGTGTTCATGGAAGCGGATGGGCATTATACAGCGAAGGTCTTCTTTATAAAAATCAGGCAGGTGCTGCTTCTTTAGCTCAGGATCGTAATTCTCTTCTTGAAAAAGCTGTGGATAAATTTTTTAAAGCTGTAGAAGCAGGGGATAAATCAGCAAGGGTTTACCATCAGCTTTCGGACTCCTATTTGCTTCAAGGCAAAACAGCTTTGGCTATTGAATATGCAGAAAAGGCCATTGAAAGTGATGAAGATTATTTTCCTCCCTATAATATTCTTTATGGGATAAAGATGTCGCAGAATGAATTTGGATCTGCTGCAGAAATAATGGAAAAATATCATTCCATAAATCCGGACGATCCCTATACTCTTTATCTTTTGGGAGTTCATTTTTTTAAATACCTTAATGATTCTGAAAA
Organism: Spirochaetota bacterium; assembly: GCA_041655115.1. Taxonomy (GTDB): domain Bacteria; phylum Spirochaetota; class UBA4802; order UBA4802; family UBA5550; genus JBBAGC01. The sequence continues at coordinate 5,676 of JBBAGC010000011.1, forward strand.
ATCATTGGATGCATTTGAAAAAGTTATTTTTCTTTCTGAAACTGTTGCAATGCCTTCCTATTATCTTGAAAACTCATACTATAATTGCGGATACATTCTTCATTCAAAAAATGAATTTCAGGAGTCATTATATTATTTTAAAAAATCCTATGAGCTCAATGAAAATAATACCACAGCTTTGTATATGTGTGCTGTTTCTGCCATGAACTATCATAACCTTATGGATGCTGAAAAATACGCTCTTCTTTTTCTTAAGGAATCTCCTGGTAATCCTAATATGGCTTATATTCTGGGAAGGCTTTATTATATAAAGGGGGATGCTTCTGCCTTTGAATATTTATCAATGATTAAGGATTTAAACTCCTTTGAGGGTCTTTTATCAACGGCTCTTTATTCAGAGCTTACAGGTGAGGACGAAAAAGCAGACAAAATTTTAACTGCCATAACAAAACACAGCTCCAATCTTATTTCTCCTTATATTGCCATGGGCAGAATAAGGGCTCGTCAGGATGATAAAGCAGGTGCCTTTAATGCTTTTGCAGCTGCTGGAGTAAGCTGTTTTAGAAGTGGAATATTTGATGTTGCTGAAAAGCTTTTTTATCGCTGTCTTGAGTTTAAAACAGAAGATGATTTTAACCTTTATTATTATCTTGGAAGAACACATGAAGAGACCAGAAATTTTGCTCTCTCAATAAGCTATTACAAAAAATATTACGAGTATTCAGGCGAAGTCAACACTCTGATCCATATTGGCTATCTATATGCTTCAAGGGATTTATATGCCCAGGCTCATGATTATTATGCAAAGGCTGAGAACATAGAACCTGATAATTCATCTGTCCATTTTTATAAAGGGCTTACATACATATGGCAGGAAGGTTACAAGAGGGGCGAAGCGAGCTTAAGAAAGGCTATTTCTTTACAGGATGGGGAAGAGGGATATTATTTTTATCTTGCAATAGCACTTGATAAACAGAATCGTTTTGATGAAACCTGTGATGTGCTTGAGAAAGCTATAGAGATTAATCCCATGAGCGCCAGGTCATTGAATTACCTTGGCTATCTTTATGCAGAAAGGGGGATTCATCTTGAAGAGGCCTATAATCTCATAACACGTGCACTTGCAGTTGAATCTGATAATGGTGCATACCTGGATTCATTAGGGTGGGTTTTATACAAACAGGCTGATTATGAAAAGGCTTTAAAAAATCTTCTTTTGGCTGAAGAGAAATTGAATGATATAAATTCTCCTGACTTTGTTGTTTATGATCATATTGGCGATACCTATGAAAAACTTGAAAATTTGACAAAAGCCATATACTATTGGGAAAAAGCAATAAATCTTGAAAAAAGCAGTCTAGTTGAAGAAAAGATTAAAAGAGCATCTGCAAAAGGAGAGGAGTAAAATGAAAAAGTTTTTATTTTATATGCTGATTTTTTTTACAGCTGTTATGATCTCCTGTTCAGGGGCTGAAAAAAAAGGTGTTTCAGATGCTGTTATTTCAGGAGCAGGAGATGAAAAATCCGCTGAATTAAAATCAAGAATTGCTGAGATCAACAATAATCTGCCCTGCACAATTCGTTCAAATGTCACAATAGACGGTGATAATAAAGGTAAAAAATTCAGATTTGAAGGAACACTGTTGCATAACAGCTTTGGCTACACAGAGTTTAAAGTGGTTGATTATATTTTTAAAGGAGCTGTGGTTGATTTTTATAAAAATCAGAGTGATTTGTTTTTCTATTATCCTGCTGAAAGAAAGCTTTATATTGATAAAATTGAAAAGATTAATTTTGAAGCCTATACCGGATTTCCCATTGATTTTTCCTTTGTTCATACTCTGTTGACAGGAGGCGTGCCTTTAATCAAGGATGGAGTTGCTGTTAAATCTTTTGTAGAGGCAAATCAGGATGCTTATCATCTTATTATAGAAAGTAGTGAGTTTTTTCAGAATATTTATGTTAGAAAAGATGTTCCTGAAAAAATTCTTGTTATTCACAAAAAGAGCATGGAAAAGGTTGAGGTTTATATAAACTCTTACAGGAAAAAGGATGAAAGCCTTTTTTTCAGTAAATTAAGGGTTGTTATTCCCGGATCAGACCTTAGCATTAATATAAAGTTCACAGGAATAAGGTTGAATGATCCTCTTAAAATAGAGCCATTTTTGCCTGAAAAAATTAAAGGCGCTGAAATAATAAAAGTAAACTAACAAGGGTCTGACATCAGCCACACCTTGAAAAGCCACACCCTCTGCATACTGAACACCCTGACTCAAATTCAAGCGGCCCGTAACAGTCAGGGCATACCCCGGTCATAACAGCGTCATTTCCCTTGCCATTTGTTTCAGCAATATGCTTGGCAGTTTCTATTTTTGCTGTTTCATTTTTGTTAGTTCCAGTGCCGGTTACTGTGTAGTTTTCTATTGCTTTTGCAATAGCGTCAGAGCAGGAGTATATACGCCCTCCCTTGCCCCATGCCTGGTTGGGACATCTTACTCCTTTTAGCTGCTTGACTATCTGCTCCTTGTCTATTCCTGATCTTAGGGAAAGGGAAATCAATCTTCCAATAGCCTCTGTCTGGCTTGCTGCACATCCGCCTCCCTTTCCCATTGCTGCAAATACCTCAAATATCCCCTCAGCATCCTCGTTTATTGTAACGTATAAAGAGCCACAACCAGTTGTCATTTTTCTTGTTGTACCCCAGGTGACTTCATGCCTGGGTCTGGGTGCCATAGCTTTTATATAAACAGCGTTTTCCGGTTTAGCTTCATTTTTATTTTTGTCAGATGATGTTTGTAAAACCTGGTTGTCCCGCGAACCGTCTCTGTAAACCGTAACTCCCTTGCATTCAAGCTGGTATGCAAGATCATATGCTTTTTTTATATCATTGATGCTTGCATCAGATGGAAAGTTAACTGTTTTTGAAACAGCATTGTCTGTGTATTTTTGAAATATAGCCTGGGTTTTGATATGCCACTCAGGGGAAATATCATGGGCTGTTACAAACACCTTTCTTATGCTTTCAGGAATTTCTTCTATTTCAGAAGCAGATCCATGATCAGCAACCATGTCCATGATAACTTTGTAGTCACCTTCCTGTACATAGTCCCTTACAATTGCAGCAAATTCCGGATTGCTTTCAACAAGCCTGTTGTTGTCCATTACATTTCTTACATAGGCAAGTGCAAATATGGGTTCAATGCCACTGGATGAATCAGCAATAATGCTTATAGTACCTGTTGGTGCAATAGTTGTGGTTGTGGCATTTCGCAGGGGAGCTTCCTTTCTCTTTGCATACTCTGATTTAGGAAAGTTGGGAAAGGAACCGCGCTTTTCAGCAAGGGTAGCTGACATCTTTTTTGACTCTTCATCAATAGTGGACATTATTTTTTCAGCAACCTCTATTGCATCCTGAGAATCGTATGGTATGGCAAGCTTTATAAGAAGATCTGCATAGCCCATGACACCCAGGCCTATTTTTCTGTTTGCTTTGGTTTCTTCTGCTATTTTTTCAATAGGGTAGGTATTTACATCTATTACATTGTCCAGGAAATGAACTGCAGTGCGGGTTATTTCTTTTAAAAGCTCATAGTCAATTTCTCTGGTTCCTTTTTTTTCAACAACAATCCTGTTCAGGTTAATTGATGCCAGGTTGCAGGACTCGTAAGGGAGCAGGGGCTGTTCACCACATGGATTTGTGCTTTCAATAAGTCCTATGCTTTTTAAGGGGTTGTATTTGTTTATTCTGTCAATAAATATAATTCCGGGTTCGCCGTTTTCCCATGCCATTTTAACAATAAGATCATAAACATCGGCAGCATTGAGCTGTCCTGTTATTTCTCCATTTCTGGGATTTATCAGGTTATAGCTGCTTCCTGTTTTAACAGAGTCCATAAACTCATCAGTAAGAGCAACAGAGATGTTAAAGTTTGTAAGAGCTGTTGTATCGGATTTGCATCTTATAAATTTCATAATATCAGGATGGTTTACATCGAGAATGGCCATGTTAGCCCCTCTTCTTGTGCCTCCCTGTTTTACTGTTTCAGTAGCAGCATTAAAAATACTCATAAATGATACAGGGCCGCTTGAAACTCCTGCTGTGCTGCTTACAATATCATTTCCAGGACGAAGTTTTGAAAAGGAAAAGCCGGTTCCCCCTCCGCTTTTATGTATAAGAGCCATGTTTTTTACTGAGTCAAATATTCCTTCCATTGAATCTTCAACAGGAAGAACAAAGCACGCTGAAAGCTGTCCTAATGGGCGCCCTGCATTCATAAGAGTAGGGCTGTTTGGAAGGAAATTAAAGGAAGCCATATTTTCATAAAATTTTGATGCTGTTTTGTTAACCTCATCATCACTGGCATTGTATAAAAAGTCTGCTGAAGCTACAAAGCGTGCTACCCTTTTGAATAAACCCTCTGGGGATTCGATTATGTCTCCTTTTTCATTGCGGATGAGATACCTTTTTTCAAGAACAGTAAGAGAATTTTTTGAAAGTTCAGGTTTTAATGCTGAGTTTATTTTTATTTTATCAAATTTAATTTTTTGCATGTTTTCCTCTTGTTGATGAATAGTGCTGAAAGCTGGAATTTTAAGTTCGTTTTTAATTATTATTGTAAGATACTAATAATCAAAAATGAAAAGTAAACTATTTTCTCAATTTATTATAGAATTTTTAAAACCTTAATTTAGTCAAGAATTATTATTAATAAGCAGGAGTATATTTTGTAGGGGCTATGTGCCTTATAGTTTTATCAGGCGTGATGTGATTTGATGATTCTGTTTTTTTATGCAATAGGAAGAATTTTATAATTAAATGCTGATTTTATTAAGTTTTTGTCTGAAGTAATCAGTGTTAGATCATAAACTGTTGCAGTTGCGGCAATAAACCTATCAGCAGGATCCTGATGGGGAAGTTTTATAGATCTGCTACAAAGGGCAACTTCATGGTTTAAGGGTGCTTCATGCAAAGGTATAGTCTGTAGAACATTTCTTACCCAGGTTTCCGGTTCATTATCCAGCTTTATTCGTTTTTTCTCTGCTAAAATAATTATTTCCCAGATTGAAATTGGAGATATGTAAAGTATGTTATCAGGGCTGTTCAGAAGTTTGATTGTCTTATTGTCAAGATTTTGTTCTTCAAGAAGACTCCATAGCAATATATGGGTATCAAGCAGATATTTATTCATTAAAAACATCCCAGTCGATTGTATTTACAACAGGTGAGAGAATATCTCCTGTAATTTCCCCTCTTGATTTAAAAGTACCTGTCCATTTTTTATTTTTTTTAGGTGGAGGAGGAGGGTCTATCACTGCTATTGGTTCTCCATGCCTTGTTATAAGAACCGGTTGTCCGGTACGTTTAACTTTATCCAGAACAGAAAGACATGTTGCCTTGAACTCTGATATTGTGATTGTTTCCTTGTGAGACATGCCTTTTCTCCTGTTTTTATTAGGGTCAATATAATTAATTTATTATATCGAATCAAGCAGTTTCTAATAAAAGGTTATATATGTATCAAGAGTATAATTTCTTATGGACAAAAATAAAAACATAATACAGGCTTTGTCCGTTATTAAATTTTTTGGAGGGCTTTTTTTGAAGAACGATTATTGCCTGTAGACGAAATACAAGCAGAAGAATTAGCTGAGGAAGTATTAAAAAATACACCGAAATTAGGTTATCTTACAATATCGAATGCATTGCAATGGAGACTTCAATACAGCAGAGTAATTCAGTTTGCAGGTGAAGTTAATGGTATTGATAGGATATTTTCATGACAAAAAAAATTGAATTTGGCGATTTTCAAACACCTGAAAATTTTACAACAGGCATAGTAAAATTAATAAGTAAACTTATTGATAAGCCCTCGGTAGTAATTGAACCAACATCCGGCTTGGGTAATTTTATTCAGGCTGCTTATAACATTTGGGGAGAAAAAACAAAGTATAAAGGTTATGAAATTAATGAAGAATACTTTAATTCATCAACTTTAAAATTCAAAAAAATTAATCCTATAGAAATTGTTAAATGTGATTTTTTTGATACAGACTGGAATAGTATTGTAGGTACTGAAACAAATACACTGATTCTTGGTAATCCGCCATGGGTTACTAGTGCAAAACTTGGAAGTTTAAAAAGTAATAATTTACCAGAGAAAAGTAATTTTCAAAAACATCGGGGTTTTGATGCAAAAACCGGGAAAGCAAACTTTGATATTGCTGAATGGATGATAATTAAACTCGTTAGCTCAATGGTAATTGGTAATTCACTTGCAATGCTTTGTAAAACATCAACTGCAAGAAAAGTCTTAATGCATTTTTGGAAGCATGGACCTGAAGTAGCAAATGCAAAAATATATGTTATTAATTCTAAAGAAATTTTTAATGTAAGTGTTGATGCATGTTTGCTTTTTTTAACAAGAACCGAAAAAAGCGATTATGTTGCTGAAGTATATGATGATATTCACTCAGAGCATTATACTTCAAGATTTGGAACATTAAATAATGAACTCATTTCAAATTTAGACAGTTATATTGAATACAGTAATCTTGACGGTTTTTCAAATTGTAAATGGCGTTCAGGTATTAAACATGATGCATCACAAGTAATGGAATTGAGCTTAATTGATAATAAATTACTTAATGGTTTTGGTGAAATAGTTGATATTGAAGATTATTGTATTTATCCCTTATTAAAATCATCTGATTTAGGAAATGGGCGCATTATTCCAAGAAAATTTGTAATAGTTACACAAAAAAATATTGGTGAAGATACAGCTTTTATTAAAAATCTTTATCCTAAAACATGGGAATATTTAATCAAGTATTCAGAAATATTAGATCAAAGGGGCAGTTCTATATACGCTAAGAGACCTAGATTTTCTATATTTGGGATTGGTGACTATAGTTTTTCAGACTATAAAGTAGCAATTTCTGGTTTATATAAAAATATTAATTTTTTAGCAATACCTCCATACAATGATAAACCAGTCATGGTTGATGATACATGTAATTTTATACCATGTCGTTCTATCGAGGAAGCATCTACTCTCGCAACAATGTTGAATTCCAAAGAATCTAAAGAATTTTTAAATTCATTGATATTTTTTGATTCAAAACGACCTGTTACTATCGATATTCTAAAACGCATAAGTTTAAGTGAATTAGCAAGAGCAACAAATAAGTTCAATAAGCTTCATAATTTTCTATCAAATCCTTATGAAAATAGTACTGATGAGCAATTATCATTAGTATTTGAAAAGAAACGGAAATACAAAATTGGATAGCTTTGAGATTCAAAGTATGTTCATGCACCCTGATAATTTTGTTTTCCATTAAGGTGGAAAACTATCTTCCATTTCCGGCTTTCTGCATGTCTTGATAACCCGATAATTCCCATTGAAAGACTTCCAGCCTGTAAAGATGATGATGAAATTAAGCTTTAAAATTTTATCATCTATCTTTAAATTGAGTTATATATGCATTAAGAGTATAATTTCTTATGGACAAAAATAAAAACATAATACAGGCTCTACCTGTTTTTATTTTTCTCGGAGGGCGCTTTGGAAAGAGATGATTATAAAGAAGAGTTTAAGGTCGCCCTGTTTGATGCTATTGAAGCTGTAATTGAACATACAGTTAGTTTAAGTGGACATCAGCTTATAATGAGCTACTTTAATGATACTGATGGAGATTCAACCCTGGATAGGGCTGTTAAAACTATAGAGAAGTATTCCCAAAAGGAATTTCCTCCTCCTGAAGAGAGGTCTAGAAAGCTTAAGAATTCATTAAACAGGCTCGCTTATGCTGCAGAGCAGTGGGACAGGCATTAGCTGTTTTGCGTCATGATTCCATCTTTTTGAGTTCATCAAAGAGATGGAACCATTGAGTTTATGGGCAGATTTAAGTTTTCTGCCCAGTTGTAGTTTTTTATTTAAATCTGATATCTATAGATCCGCCATGCTTGTCATCAAAGCCTTCATATTCAGACATAAGCTTTACTTTTTTATGGGTTTTTTTAAGTGAATCCTTGTCAAGAAGCTGAAAGGTTGTGTGCCTCAAGAATGTTTCAACAGAAGTGCCTGATGAAAACCTGGCAGCTCCTCCTGTGGGAAGAACATGATTTGTTCCTGAATAATAATCACCCACTGCAACAGGTGCATAGCGTCCCAGGAAAAGAGATCCCACGTTTTTGATTTTATCTAAATATTCGAGTGGGTTATCCACCATAAATTCCATGTGTTCAGGTCCGTATTTGTTGCTGAAATCTATTGCTTCATCTATGGAATCAACAGTCAGTATAAGTCCGCTATTTTTTATAGAAGCCTTTTTTATTTCGCTTCTTCCTATTCCTGATTCGAGATCTTTGTTTATCTCTTCCTTAACCTTAATAGCAAGCTCTGAAGAAGTTGTTATAAGAACAGCAATTGCCCTTTCCTCATGTTCAGCCTGTGACAGGAGATCCCATGCCACCCATTTGGGATTGGATTTTTCATCTGAAATAATTAAAACTTCACTTGGTCCTGCCATGGAATCTATCTGTATTATGCCCATGCTGAAAAGATAAGTTTTAGCTGCTGTAACAAAAATATTTCCAGGGCCTACTATAATATCCGATTTTTGTACATTGTCAGATCCAAATGCTGCAAGGGCAATTCCCTGTGCACCCCCGGATTTAATTATCTGGCTTATGCCAAGCTCTTTACATATTGCATAAATTATATCAGGAACTTTTCCATCTTTATTTGGGGGAGTAATTATTGTGATGTTTTTTGTGCCTGCAATTTGCGCAGGGATTACACCCATAAGCACAGAAGAAGGGTATGAGGCCTTTCCTCCTGGCACATATATGCCTGCATTTTCAATAGCCTGGTGTGTAATTCCCAGAGTTATTCCATCTTCCCTTGTGTATATTGAATTTTGTTTAACCTGTCTTTTATGAAATTCCTCTATGTTGTCTCGTGCTTTCATAAAGACTTTGAGCACATTTTTGGGAGTGTTTTTGTGGCCAGCGTCTATTTCATCTTTTGATGCTGTAACTGATTTTAATTTTACACCATCAAATTTTGCAGTGTATTCAAGTACTGCTTTTTCACGTTTTGATTTTACATCATTTACAATGGGAACTACAGTGTTGATCATTATGGAGCTAAAATCTTCGCCAAATCTGTTAAATTGGGCATCAAGCTCAGCAGGTGAAAGATCCTTCAACCTCTTTATCTGGATCATGAACCTCTCCTTTTTTTATTAGATTAGTTTTACATAAATAAATAAGAGGAGATAAAATGTCAAGTTTTAGATTTGAAAAGGGATAGGGAGAGCGTGGTAGTAGTATAATTTTAGGGGGAAATTTTTGTCATTCCGGTCGAAGTGATAACGTAGTGCCGGAATCTTCTGAAAGAATTAAGGATATGAGATTCCCGCATGCGCGGGAATGACAATACCTTCAAAATTATACCGTTACAGAGAGCACTAGTTTATAATGAATTTCTCCAGATCTTTTTTGACTGATTCCCAGATTTCTGGCAAGTTTGAGGTCAGATGTTTCATTTTATCCCAGTCCATTTGAAAACCATAGGCATGTCTGAAAAAATGTCTAAAGGCAAGGTATTG
>JBBAGC010000012.1:0-14905 GCA_041655115.1 Spirochaetota bacterium
CTTTATAATGATGGAACTGGATTTGCATCCAATTCTTCTCCATTTTCCCCAGGCTATTTCAGTATTTATTCCTTTTTTCATAATTTTATCAATAATTCTTGATGCATCCATGGGAATAAAACTTTTACATGGTGCTGAAATTATGGCCTATCTTTTCCCACTTACTGTTGCAGCTGCTTATGTCTCAGGCCTGTTTGATGCAAAAACCAGATTCAGGAAGCTTTCTCCACCTGCTCTTAGAACAAAAATTACAATTGGAGCAATGCTTTTTGCTGTTTCTATGATTATTCCTTTTCTTGTTTTCTTTATGGAAATCAAAGAAGCTGCAATCTATATATCAGCTCTTTCAATTATAGCTTTAGCACTCCAGATTGTTCTGGCTCGAATAGGGATTAAGCTGATATCTGCTTATCTTCCTGGAAATTAAGGCTATATACTGAAATTAATTAAAACAAGTATGTCTGGAATAAGCATGTTCTAAGTTTAATATTTCACCAATTAATTTCAAACCACTTTCTCCTGTTATATCTTCTGAATACAAAAAAGGCATATGCAAAAATTGATGCATTCATGGACCACCATATTCCAGGTGCTCCAATCTCCAGAACAATACCAAGCAAAAAGCAGAGTGGAATTCTTATTAACCAGGAGCTAAGCACAACAATGAGCATAACTCCCCTCGTGTCCCCTGCTCCATTTAAAGCTCCTCCCAGGGTAAGGGCCACAGCCAAAAAAGGCTCGCTTATCATACTTATACGAATATAGCGCACACTTTCTCTTATTACAATTTCATCAGGAGAAACCAGTGTTGCAATGAACCTGGCGTTTAAAACAATTGCCAGAGTAATTGCTGTAATAATAACTACTCCAAGTGCCATTGTTATTAATCCTGCCCTGTAAGCATGATCGTATTTTTTTTCACCCATAAGATTGCCAACTATTACTGCATTAGCCATATTAAGTGCAATAGCTGGTAAAAATATGGCTGATTCTATGCGACCCCCATTTGTAAAAGCTGCAATTATTTCAACATTGTTTTCAGGAAGTGCGCTTAGTATAAGAAAAAGTACTGTTCCTCCAACCTGCCAGGAAATCTGCTGAAGCCCTGTAGGCCATCCGATTTTAAACAATATTCCAAGTAAAGACCTTATAAAGTCTCCGGTGTGCTTTATAAACTTCTTAACATGTATAAAGTTTATAGTGCTTCCTATAAACACACTTACAACTGTTGAAAGAGCTATACCATAATAGGAAATAGGAGTATAAAAAACAAAATAAAAGTTCAAAACAACATTCATTAAGCAGACAATCCCCATTGTTATAAGGGATTTCTTCACTCCTTTTGTAGCACGAAGAATTCCATTGCTACTTATGAGAAAATAATGAAAAATTAAACCAACTGCATAAATCCTAATCAGGGGAATTGCTATTTTCTTAATCTCATCCGGAACATTCATTATATTTACAACAGGTTCAGTTATTACAATTCCAGCCACTCCAAAAAACACACCTGCAACTGCAGCAGATACAACAGATGTAAAAACAGAATCCGAAACACCCCTTGTGTCCCCGGAAGCAAAAATCCTTGCTATTGTTGCAACAATCCCGGTTGTTAATGAATTAGCTACAACAACAAATATAAAATATATCTGCATGGAAAATCCAACAGCTGCCTGATATTCCCTGCCAAGCTTACCTGCAATAAATACATCTGTAAGACTGATTAAAAACTCAAAGCCCATTATTAAAATCATGGGCCAGGCCATGCTCCAGCTTAGCGCTGCCAGTTTTCTGTATTCATCACTCTTGATATAGCTAATCAAAGCCTTTATGTTTTCCAAAAACTCTATCCTTCATAATAATAAACTTGACTATTTTATTTAAACATACAAATTATTAACATAATCAAATAAAAGGCCTTTGAGTATTTTTACTGAACTTTTTATAAAAAAATTCAAAATACCAGACCATGATACAATAATATGTCTTAACTTAAGCACACATAACTGATTAAATTTTTTTGTATACAAATAATTACACTCTTTATTGAGAGATTAAATTAAATGTCAGATTATTACAATAATTATAAAAATATAAGGAATAATATTGATGAATATGCTTCTAAAATTTCCAGAGATCCTGATTCAATTAAAATCCTTTCTGTTTCCAAAACTTTCTCTCATACAATAATACAGAATGCTATTGATTCAGGCATAACACTTTTTGGAGAAAGCAAAATTCAGGAAGCCAAATCCAAAATCCCCCTTCTTTCCGGAAATTTTGAATTTCACATGATTGGGCACCTTCAATCAAACAAGGCAAAGGATGCTGTAAAGCTATTTACCACTATACATTCACTAAGCTCTGTCTCTACTGCTGAAAAAATCAATAGTGAAGCCTTTAAACTTGGTAAAATACAGGATGTACTTATTCAAATAAACAGCTCTGGAGAAGAAACTAAAAGCGGAATTGATCCAGCAAAGAGCGTTGACCTTGCAGGGGCTATATCTGAAATGAAAAATCTTAGCCTTAAAGGAATAATGACAATTGGTCCACTTACTGACAATGAATCAGAAATACACAAGTCCTTTGCCCTTACCCGCAAAACGCTTGAAAATATAAACAATGAGCTAAAATTATCTTTAAAAGAAATATCCATGGGCATGTCAAATGACTTCCTCATTGCAATAAAAGAGGGTGCAACAATGATCAGAATTGGTTCAGCAATTTTTGGAAGCAGGTAAAATATATGAAAAAAACAGATTTAAAAATTGGCATTATAGGCCTGGGCAATATGGGTAAAGCTATTTGCAAAGGTTTATCAGCTTCAATCCCCTTTGAAAATATTTATGCCTATGATATTGACCCTGACAAATGTAAAACAATACCTGAATTAAGAATCACCCCATTTATAGATGAGGTTATAGAATCAGCAGACATAATAATTATTGCAGTTAAACCTCAAACAGTAAATGAAATCCTCTTAAAGCTCACATCTTACAAGGGAATAATAGTTTCCATAGCAGCAGGCATTAAAATCGAAACCCTGAAAAAAACTTCCGGGTCTGATAAAAAAATTATTCGGGCAATGCCCAACACACCAGCCATTTCAGGGTATGGAATGACAGTGCTTTGTGCAAGTGAAAACGTTACAGAAGATGAAATAAAATCAGTGGAAAAAATATTTTTAAACACAGGGAAAGTCCTTGTTTTACAGGAAAAGCACATGGACGCAGTTACAGGTGTTTCAGGTAGTGGCCCTGCCTATGTTTTTACCTTTATTCAGGCAATGGCAGATGGCGCTGTAAAAATGGGACTGCCCAGGGAATATGCTCTTACTATTGCTGCACAAACTGTTTTTGGTTCAGCAAAAATGTTTCTTGACAATTCAGATAACCCCATTAAACTTAGGGATGATGTTGCCTCTCCTGGAGGCACAACTATTGAAGCAATTCATATACTGGAAAAAGCCGGTTTTAGCGGAATAATTATAGATGCAATTGAAGCTGCTGCTTTAAAATCAAAGGAGCTGGGTAAAATCTGATAGCAATGCCAACTCTATACCAGTTAAATATAATAAAAAGATTTTCCATTGCAGCTATTGCGCTTTTATTTCTAATAGTACTATCAGGAAATTTTATATCCTACTTTTTTTTCAAAAATGTCTCAGTTGACAAAAGCTCCTATGAAATTATAGACGGCTTTCCCTTTTTCACCTCTGAAGATGATTACATCCAATTCATTGAAAAATACCCCTACAACCCAGGTGTGGAATTTAAAATATATACAGTACTGCAGCATGACACAATATGGAAAATCCGCTCTAAATTCAACATATCAATTGAAACTCTCATATCTGCAAACCCTCACTTAAAAGACTTTAATATAAAGCCTGGCAACCGCCTTGTTATTTCAGCAGAAGAGGGCACGCTTTTTGCATTTGACGATTATTTTGACGTTAAACGAATGAAGAAAATATTTAATCATAAATACCCTGTTTCCGGGAAATACAAACCAGGTTTATTCAAATTAATATCCCCGGATGACCTGAGGCTGGTTTTTTTTAAAGATGCAATACCCCTTGTTGTAAATCCAGATATTGAAAATCTTTATAAATACAAGCTTGCTTTTACAAGCCCTTTAAACACCGGATTTTTCACATCAATGTTTGGAGACAGGATAAATCCTTTTTCTCATGAAGCAGGAATGCAGTTTCACAATGGAATTGATATAGCAACCAGAACAGGCACACCAATACGTGCAGCCAGAGAGGGAATGGTTTTTCATGCTGAATGGCGCGAAGGCTATGGCAATACAGTATTTATACAGCATCATGATGGATACACATCCATGTATGCACACTGTTTTAAAATTTTTGTTAAACGGGGCGACTGGGTTAAGAAGGGTGATATAATAGCCTCTGTAGGTTCAACAGGCCGATCAACAGGCCCGCACCTCCATTACACTATAATGCGCCATGGTCAGGCAATCAACCCTTTGAAGTTTGTATGGTAAATATGTTTTTTTTTTATCTTTTCTGTCATCTCTTTTATATTTTTTCTCAGTCCCCTGGCACTCATTACAATACGCATCTTTTTTCTCTTTAATCCCTTTTTTTATATCCATTGAGAAAAGTAAAAATTTTAAAGGTGTACTGCCTGTTTGTTTATTCTTTTCTCTGCCTCTGTCTGCATTATTAAGCACTCCTCTTTTTTATGCTGGATTAGAGAACTACGGCAAAAACTTCGCTTTTTTGCTTCTTGCAATAGTTTTTCTGATAATAATACCAAATGTCATGCTTTACTGCTTTTATGGTATATTGCATCATATTTTAAAAAGCAGATTTTTTTACCTGAATATTTTAATTCCACCATCTTTATGGATCACCATTGATTATTTAAGGGAAATTTTCGATTTTTTCATACCCTGGTATTTTATTGGCTATTCCCAGGTTGGAACTCCCTTTATCCAGATAGCAGATATTACAGGTATATATGGAGTTTCATTTTTTGTTGTGTTTTTCAATTATTCAATCACCTTGTTTTTTATACAAAAAAAACAATTCACAATCCTGAAATTTTTGCCCCTGGCTATTTTAACCTCTATTATTTTATTATATGGCACAATTAATGTAAAAGATCAAAAAATTAAAACTTCGCCTAATCAAAATATTGAAATTACAGGAATTCAGGGAAACACCGATTCCCTGGAGCGATGGGATAAATCACGCTCCTACATTACTTACAGCAAATACCTTGAGCTTACAGAAAAAAATTATAAAGGGTCAGGTATTCTCATATGGCCGGAAACAGTACTTAATTCTTCTGACAGGGTTAATTACGAAATTATTCACAAGGTTAATTCCATTTATAATTCAGATACAATTTTCATAACAGGAGGAACAAGAAAAGATTCCGGGGGAAGTTTTAATTCTGTATTTATAAGCAAAAACGGGAGCCTGTCCCATATTTATGACAAAAAAATATTATTCCCTTACTCTGAAAGAAAATTTGCAGGGTTAAGTCATGGTGGAGTATTAGGATCTACAGACACTTTTATTCCAGGAAAAAAACCCGGAATTTTTAAAAATAAACAGGCAAGCCCTGCTGCTTCTGTCTGTTTTGAATCGCTTTATCCATCTTACATTAGAAAATCTGCTAAAGAAGGGGCAGATATACTTGTCAATGTTGCAAATGACTCCTGGTTTGGAAATACATATGAGCCTTATATGCATCTTAATAGCACTATTGTTCGAGCTATTGAAAACAGACGATCCATGGCAAGGGTGACAAATAGCGGTATAAGTGCCCTTATTACTCCTTCAGGTGAAATCGTCTCATCCCTTGCTCTTAATAAAGAGGGAGCAATAAGAGGAACTTTAACAAAAAGAAAAGATTTAACCATATACACCAGGTATGGGGATATTATTATAATAATATCCGTATTAATTATTCTTTCTGCGATTTTATTGTATTTAAAAAATCCTGTAAAAAAATAATTTTATTTTTTATACTCTCTCATTAAATCAATTTTACCGGATTCTATTTGTTCTCTTCTTCTCATAAGATCAGCATTTTCTCCAAACATTTCTTTTTGGAGAGATGCTATTTTTTCCTGTTTATCTGTCTCTTTAAGACTGGCATCAGCCATTATTGATTTATATTTTTCTCTGTATTCCTCTTCTCTTCCCTTTTCAGCTTCAAGTTCCCTGTCCAGATTTTCCAGTCTCTCTACAATTTCCTGAGAAAATATCTCCTTTCGAACCTGATTTATTTTTGCGTTTTTTTCAACAGCACTCATTTCTTCAAAATCCTTTGAATAAAGGGAAAGTTTTTCATTGTAAGCAACATATGGTTTTCTTGAACTTTCAATATTTTGCCAGTCCTTTCCCCACATCTCTTCATTGAGCACCTTAAGCTTTTTCTCCTTTTCATCTGCATAGATGCTATTATCATTAAGTATAGCTGATCGCCTTACTGGATATTCCTTCATTTTCAGGGATACACCAAAAAGAATATCCGCATCCTCCTGACCAAACATTTCAATCTGTTTTTTCTTCATCATTCTTAGTACATTCAGATAATCAGAAGTTGAATTAAGCGAATCTATTTTTGAAAGCTCCTCAGCCATTATAGCTTCATAATTTATGTATTTTTGATATAAAGCAAAGAGCAAATCAGCCTCTTTTATATCCATTGACGAGTTTAAATATTTTTTTACAGCATCCAAATGCTCATTAAGCTCCATATCCTTAAATCTGCTTTGAAGAAATTTAAAATATTTAAGAGTATAATTATTTACGATTTTGTCTTTAAAGAATTCTTTTGTGTTTTGTTCATTAAAATCAACTTTTTTAAGATAGGATTTCACATCCTCGTAACTTACCTTTTCAGATGATACAGAAATAATCTCCTCATCAGAAGAACCTATATTTTTAGATACCACATTCACAACTATAACAGCCAGCAGCAAAAGCACAGGCAAAAGAATAATAATTTTTTTATTCTCTCCTTTCACAAACTCCCCCATTAGATTAATTAAAAGAGGCTGTCACAACCTGGACAGCCTCTTGCTATTTTATGTGATAAAATTTTAAAATCCGCGATCTTTAAGATCACTTACCATGTTTACATAAAATTCAGGAGCATCAAAGCCTGGTGTAATCCCAAAAAACTGATTAACTATATTAAGATGGTCAACTCCGCCACTCCATAATGCCCCTTCAATAACTCCGCGAAAATTCCCCCACTTGGCTGAAGATACTGAAACCAATCCGTCATTTGCTCCTTCATAATGAAGAGCTATAAGCCAGGGAATCCCAAGAATAAGGCTGTTAGACATATACCTTATTGTAGATGTATAACTCTGGTAATATATCCCTGACACATTGGGACAATTAGGGTTAAACACGTTCTGCATATAAGGTCTTGTTACCTCTAACCCATTATCAAGAGAATTTGGATTTGTATCGCCAAAAAGAAATGTATAAACAATATCAAGCGTATCCCCAACAAGAGTCCACCCCTGCTTTGGAACTACATTAAAAATCGTATCAGCAACCGAACTCCCCCTGTGAGGTCCTGAAATACTTGTATGTGAGGCAACTTTGGATGCAAGTCCAAGATTGGTAATTGCATACCTTGTATATATTGTACCGTGCGAATGACCAATAATATTACCTTTGCTTTTTCCTGCTATTGCCAGAATCTGTAAAAATTGTGCTTTAAATGACGCACCCTTATTTGCAGTGCTGTCCATTCCATTTACAGATGTTATATAAACATCCGCACCTTCATCCTCAAGTGCAGATTCCAGCCCCCACCAGTAATCAACAAGATTTAAAATTTTCGCCTGGGCTCCCATTCCATGTGCAAGTACAACAGGATATTTAGTATCACACCTGGGTGCACTACCAGCAGCAAAAACAAGTGCAGGAACTGCCATAATTATAAGTATAAATACCAGACAATTTTTTTTCATATTTCTTTCTCCTGTAAACTCATATAGAAGAATACTATTATCAAAACGGAACAGTGTCAACATAAAATTACCGTCCAGCCGGATTTTTTCAAAAAAAATCAATCTTTTTTTTAGTTAAGCGCAAATATACTGCAAAATATCATCACAGGACTCAAATATAAACATAAGAAACTTTAAAAGAGGTTCAAATTAAACAAAAAAATAATGCTGACTCTAAAGAATAGTTATTTATTTAAAGAAATATAATCAGTCCAGCACATCAAGAAGGGAATAAAGATCATTGCCGTCGCCTGGATATTCCGCAGCAATAAAAGAAATAAGAAGTTTAAAATCGTGGCTGCCATAATCATTAACAATTTCATTTTTAACTATTGATGAAAATGTAGCAGCAAATTTTTTATCTTTCCCTGGAAAAACTACAATAAATTTATGTCTGTCTATCCTGGCAGAGAAATCACCTGTAGAAAGCCTGGATTTAATCACTCTTTCAATTTTGCTGAAAAGGAAGCCGGTTTCGATCTGCCCAAAACGGTCGTAAAATCTTTTATAGTTTTTTACAGAAAACAAAAGAAGCGTCATTGGCATATCAAGCTCATCAGCTTTCTGAATTTCCTTTTCTATTTTCGTGTAAATATCCAAAGTTAAATCACGATAAGGATCTCTTTCCCTTTCAAGCTGAAAAATCTGATTGGTATATACAACCAGGAATTTAGAGATCCTTCTCATTCTTATATCAATTTCAGGCAGTTCAATAGCCGGATTGATTTTAAAAATTGCAATAAAACCTGTAAGCTCACCTGCAATAATAAAAGGATAAGCTATAAACTGCTCCATCTTTTCAAGGCGCACAGAACCAAATGTTTCACTCATTACAGCTGAATCAGTAAAATTATCCACAACTATTGAAGCGTTTTTCTTTGTAAGAAATGACACAAGCCTGTTATCATGCTTTATAATAAACCCAGAATCAGAGAACTGGAGCAAATCCTTCTCCTCATAAAAAGCAGGATAATAGCCATCTTTTTCAGTTTTTATAAACAGGGCATAGGATTCCAGACCAAGTGAATAAAAGTTTTTTCTTATAATATCCAGCAAGGATTCAGCGCCTGGAACATTAACCAAGGAGTTTTGAAAATAATCAACATCTGCCAAAACCTCGGATTCATTGCGAAGAGCCAGCCGTTCTATTTCAGACTTTTCAAATTTGTCAACAAAAATAATAACATTAACTGCCATTTGCGAAAGAGACTTAAGAAACTCCTTTTCAGTTTCGTTAAAAGCCTCTCCATTGATTTTTTCACCAATGCTTATAACCCCTATAAGCTGCTCGTCTTTAAACATTGGCACAAGAAGCTTTGTATCAATAGAAATAAACCTGTAATACTCCTCTCGCAAAAGAAGATCATCTTTATAATCATCAACATCAATAATGTTCATGGATTGTGTCATATTTGCAAGGATCCCTTCGTTGATATCCCACATTAAGGACTCATCTGAAATATTAAGGCCACTTGAATCAATAATTACAAGTTTAGTCATATCGTCAGATAAAGGGAAGAGAATTGAAGCAGAAGAAACTCCAAGCTGACCCATAACTGAAAAAAGAATAGTCCCAAACACATCCTCAACTGATTCATTCTGGTAAAACTCCTTTTGAATCTCAAAAAGCACCATATAGTCATCAAAATAGGGCATGTCAGGAAGGGGATACAAATCCTCTTCTTCATCATCAGACTCCTGCATCTCCCCTGGGTCTGGAGCAGCGTCATTAGTTTCAAAGGAAGCATCAATATTGTCAGATTCGGGAACAATATCCGGCTCAACACTTTCCTGTTCTATAGCTGAATCATGGGTCTCAATTACCTCTGTTTCTGTGCTGCTGGAAACAGAAGCTGATTCATCAACATCAGTGCCATCTATATCAACATCAGGAATATTTTCCTTACTATCTTCAACTGTTACCACAGAAGAATCATCTTCAAAGTCAGAAGGATTATCAAGCACAAATGCATCGGTTTTAATTATAAACTCTGTTTCTGCAGGGCCTGCAATAGTATCAATTAAAGTTTCCTTGCCATCCTTGTTTAGTTTTTGCTTATATTGCAATGCTCTTTCAAGAAGACCCATTTCATGCACCTATCTCATTCATGACTTTCACATATAGATCAAAGTATTCTGACTGGGCAAATTTTTTCACAGCCTCTTCGGGCAGCTTTTCAAACAAGCCATCAAGATAGGAAAGCAGCTTAACCAGATCCTCCTTTTTTTCAGGGAACTGGCTTGTAAAAGCTTCAACATTATCCCGATCTTCAAGTATTATTACCTGATCAGTAATATTGATAATATCCTGTGAATCCAAGGCTAAATCATCAGATACAGGAGAGGAAAATTCTTTTAGAGCAGCTTCAACATCTTTCTCTGCAGCTTTTAAAAGATTATCTGATTCATCTTTTCCCCCAGGATCTGAACCATAGTTTTTTTCAAAAAGAAATTTAAGATCTTCAACATCCTCTTCAAACACTATAGCAGTACCAGAAGAAATATCATCTTCTATGGAGTCTTTTTCATCTTCAAATAAGCTATCCGGATCATCAAGAAGATAGCTCACGCTTTTATTTCTAACATAGCTCCTGTTTATAAAATCAAGATCAGGATTTAAAAAATCAATTTCAGAATCAAAATCAATTTTGCTGTAATACTCAGAAAAAAGGGAATCATCAATTATTTCACGCTCTTCAGAGTTTAGACCAAGTATTTCAGTAATCTGACTTTCTGTTTCAATTTTTGAAACATCATAGTAATCATCAATCTCCTGTATAAACCTGCTAAAGTCATTTTTTATAATGGCATTTTCTATAAAATCAAGATCAGAATCACTATAAAATATTTCATCTTTATCTGCAGTAAAAGCAACACTCCTATCATAAAGAGTTGTATCTTCAAGAATATAGGTATGATCATTGTAATAATCAGTTTTTTCTGTAATTACAGACATTGGAGAATCGCTTACATGAATTATGCGTGAAAGCCTTTCAGTAAGAGGATCCCCTGAATAGGCTCTCACAGCATCCTTGTCTGTTTTATGCACCAGAACATCATCTATAAATTTACTGTTATTATAAGCATTAACCTCACTACTAAATCGCATGGGTATATTTTCTTTTTCAGCTGTTATCTCTTTAAAAATTTCCTCAAACTGGATATTAATAGAATTTTCTGTAATTAATACTGCTGGTTTTTCAACCATTAGTGCCTCTGCACTTTCCTTATCAATAACAGGTTCATCCAATAACTCCTTGTCCTGAGAAAAAACAGGATCATCAGAGAAAATATCTGTTTCAATATCTAAAGAACTTTCCTGCTCTGGAGGTTTTACATCACTTATTTGAGGCTCGTCAGATTCAACAGGAATAATCTCCTCTTCTATTGTCTCCTCTGATTTAACTTCATCAACAGATTCAAATTCAATTTTTTCATCTATCTCGTCAATAATGTCCGGGATTATTTCTTCATCAGGTGTATCATTATTAAAGTCTTCAAATAATACCTCATTATCATTGTCTGTCTTAACTAAAACTTCCTCAGTACTAACTGCTTCTGAAATATCCTTTATTCTCAATCCCGGAAGATCTTTTTCTTTACTATCATTTTTTTCTTCTTTGCTTTCAGCATTACCTGCAGCATTTTTAAGCGGAATTAATTCAAAATCTTCAAGTCCCTCAATCAAATCATCCTCTGTGAGAAAAACTATTTCCTCATTGGCAATTTTTTCTGCTTCATGCAAATCAATATTTCCAATAGATGAAATATCAATCTCCTCAGGAAGATTAACACTGATTCTTTTTTTTAAATCATCAGAAAGTTTGCCATTACCTGCCGAAGAAATATCTGATCTAAAATTTTCTTTTTTATTTTTATCTGTCATTATTTTTATTACGTTTAATTTTTCAATTTATACAGACTCTTAACAGTATTTGTTATTTTTTATATAAACAGGACTGAATGTCAACACCTTTACCTGCTGGATCAACCATTACAACAGCTTAAATATTTATGAAAAGTAACTTAATAATTACCCACATCAATATATTATCGGCATTTTTTAATTTATTAATAAAAAAAGGAAGCTGCCTTAAGCTAGCTCCCTTTTTTTATTTTTTTACTTATATGTAAATTTTATTTTTTTGCTACTCTTAACCTTAATCTAAGCCTGTCCTGTTCAACCTTAATGAGAAACCTTTCTTTAAAATCAGGCTTTTCTGTTGCAATAGTCTGATCATACTCGTCAATTTTCCTTTGAAGCTCATCTGCATTAAGTTCACTTTGCTTGAAAGCCTTTTCTGCCAAAATAACAAGCCTGTTATTTTTTATTTCTACAACTCCGCCTTCAATTACAAAATAATCTACAGTCTTAGGATTTCTTAGCCTTATTTCACCAATACCAAGCATTGAAATAAGTGGAGCATGATCATAAAGAAAACCCATTTCACCATTGTGAGCCTGTACAACAGCAAAACCTGCTTCGCCCTGATAAATCAGCTTTTCTGGTGTTAATATGGTACAATCTAATAAACGTTCCATTATTAGTTTCCTGCAAGTTTTTTAGCTTTTTCTATAGCTTCTTCTATTGTACCAACCATATAAAAAGCCTGCTCTGGTAAATCATCATACTGACCAGCTATAAGCCCTTTAAAGCTTTTGATTGAATCCTCAAGCTTAACGTATTTACCTGCCATACCTGTAAACTGCTCTGCAACAAAAAATGGCTGGGAAAGGAATCTCTCAATTTTACGCGCTCTTTGAACAAGAAGCTTATCCTCTTCAGAAAGCTCATCCATTCCAAGAATGGCAATAATATCCTGAAGATCTTTATATCTCTGAAGTATTCTTTTTACTTCCATTGCTGTATCATAATGTTCATCACCCACTAAATCCGCAGCAAGAAGCCTTGATGATGATTCAATTGGATCAACAGCTGGGTAAATCCCTTTTTCCGCAATTGGACGGGAAAGAACAGTCTGTGAATCCAGGTGAATAAATGCTGTTGCAGGAGCAGGGTCAGTAAGGTCATCCGCAGGCACATAAACTGCCTGAACAGATGTAATTGATCCATTCTTGGTTGAAGTAATCCTTTCCTGAAGCTTACCCATTTCAGTAGCAAGAGTAGGCTGATAACCAACAGCTGAAGGCATACGGCCAAGTAGAGCAGATACCTCGGATCCGGCTTGTGAAAACCTGAATATATTATCAACGAATAAAAGAACATCACTTCCCGACATATCCCTAAAATATTCACACATAGTAAGAGCTGAAAGCGCAACCCTTAAACGGGCTCCAGGAGGCTCATTCATCTGCCCATAGCAAAGACATGCCTTATCAATAACTCCGGATTCAGTCATTTCAAGCCACAGGTCATTACCTTCCCTTGTCCTTTCACCAACACCGGCAAAAACTGAATAACCACCATGCTGCTGTGCAACATTATTGATGAGCTCCATAATAATAACAGTTTTACCAACACCGGCTCCACCAAACAAGCCGGTTTTACCACCCCTGATATAAGGAGCAAGAAGGTCTATTACTTTAATACCTGTTTCAAACTGTTCAGATTTAGGAACCAGCTGATCAAACTGGGGTGGTTCCTGATGTATTGGTCTGGTTTCCTTTGCATTAACCGAGCCTTTATTATCAATTGCTTCACCAAGAAGATTAAATATACGACCAAGAGTTTCAGGTCCAACCGGAACATTAATAGGAGAACCGGTATCTATAACAGCATCCCCTCTTTTTATACCGTCAGTTGAAGCAAGAGCAACAGCACGGATTCTATTTCCGCCAAGGTGCTGCTGAACTTCACTAACAAGTTTTATTTTTTCACCCATAACCTCAGTTTCTATCACAATAGCGTTATAAAGTGCAGGTAACTTCCCATCAGCAAATTCAGCGTCAAGGGTAGAACCAATAACCTGTATTACCTTTCCAATATTTTCACTCATAAATCTACTCCTTAATCCTTAAATTAAGTTAAACCTGTTAACCTTTTATTTACTCAAGAGCAGCTGCTCCGCCTACAATTTCAGAAATTTCTGTTGTAATTTTATCCTGTCTTACCCTGTTATAGGTAATATTAAGTTCTCTTATCATCTCTTTAGCAGCATCTGTGGCATTCTTCATTGCAACACGCCTGGCAAAGTGTTCAGAATAGGATGATTCAAGAAAACAGGTCAGCAATCGTACTTTCAAATATAGCGGGAGAATATATGAAAATATTTTTGCCGGTTCTGGATCAAAAATATAATCAAGGCTTGCATTAGGAATCTCGTCACTATCTATTTCCATTTCCGGCATAATCGGTAAAAGCTTTAATATTTCCGGTTTTTGATTAGTATTTGAAATAACTTTAGTATAGGATACATAAACTTCCTGAACTTCATCACTTGTGAAAGTTTTTGTAAGCTCTTCTCCTAATGAAGCTGCATCTTCAAAAGAAAAACTATCTTCAAGATTTAATATATCTTTTTGAACATCCACTTTAATAAACTTAAAGTAAGATGTTGCTTTTTTTCCTATCACATATAAAAGTACTTCTTTTCCCTCTGATTCAAGCTGTTCCTTAAACTTTATGGTATTTTCAATTACATGCGCATTATAGCCCCCGCAAAGTCCCCTATTCCCGGTAATCTGCAAAATAAGAACCTTGGCAGGATTTGGAACACTCCTGAACAGAGGATGGCTTATTGTTGAAAATCCGGCTGCCATTAAATTGGAAATAACCCCATTAACCCTTTCTTCAAAAGGCTTGGACTGAGCGAGCCGCTCACTTGTTCTCTTCATCTTAGAGCTCGCAACCATTTCCATAGTTGAAGTTATTTTTCTTGTATTTTTAACAGACGCTATCCGTCTTTTAATGTCTCTTTGATTAGCC